>DAOWHZ010000022.1 GCA_030641105.1 bacterium
ACAAATTTTTATTACATCGCTAAAATACAATAATATGAAGTTTAGCACTCTCTGTCTTAAAGTGCTAAAATTTAAAATTTTTTAATAAAGATTTTTGGTTTTTGGTTTCAGGTTTGTTTTAAATAAATCTTAAATCTTAAATCTTAAATCTTAAATTATTTTATGAACCTAAAACCATTGCATGATCATGTTATTGTTAAGGCAATAACAGAAGATGAAATTACAAAAGCCGGCATTGTTTTGCCTGACACGGTTGATAAAGAAAAGCCGGAAAAAGGCGAGGTTGTGGCTGTCGGTCCTGGTAAAATAATGGACAATGGCCAAAGAGCGCCAATGAGCGTAAAGGTCGGGGAAAAAGTTATGTTTAAAAAGTATTCTCCTGACGAGATTAAGGTTGATGATGAGGAGTATTTGGTGATTAGCGAAGGGGATATAATGGCGATATTAGAATAACTTGTGTTAGTGCAACTTAAAAGTATTTTTTGTAATTTTAATTTAGATGACTTTTAAACAGTTTTGTTAAATTAGTTCTTAGTTAAATTAGTTAAAATGGAACATAGAACTAAGGATTAATTTAACTAAGAACAGAAACTGTTTAAAAATAAATAAAAGGTTGCTGTCATTTAGAATGCGTGTAACCTGAAAATAATATGGCAAAACAAATTATTTACGATGAAAAGGCGAGGAGCGCCTTGAAACAAGGAGTTGACCAGTTAGCCGATGCCGTGAAAGTTACTCTTGGTCCTAAAGGGCGCAATGTGGTAATTGATAAAAGCTTTGGCGCGCCGCAGATTTCCAAGGACGGCGTAACCGTGGCTAAAGAAATAGAGCTTGAAGACAAGTTTGAAAATCTTGGCGCGGAAATTGTTAAAGAAGTTGCCAGTAAAACCAATGATGTGGCTGGCGATGGAACAACTACTGCTACAATTTTGGCGCAAGCTATGATTGCTGAAGGGCTTAAACTTGTTTCCTCCGGTGTTGATCCAATAGAAATTAGAAAAGGCGTGGAAAAAAAAGTCGCTTCTATTATTGCTAAACTCAGAGAGATGAGCAAGCAGATTTCAACAAAAGAAGAAATTGCTCAAGTTGCTTCTATCAGCGCTAATGACAAGGAAATCGGGGAAAAAATCGCTGAAGCCATGGATAAAGTTGGCAAAGACGGCGTGGTAACAGTTGAAGAAGGCCAGTCATTTGGCGTTGAAGTTGAAGTAGTTGAAGGCATGCAGTTTGACAAGGGCTATGTTTCGCCTTATATGATTACTAACGCGGAATCAATGAAAGCTGAATTTGAAGACCCGTATATTTTAATCACTGACAAAAAAATATCTTCAATTCAGGAAGTTTTGCCGCTTTTAGAAAAAATGGCACAGCAAGGCAAAAAAGATTTAGTAATTATTGCCGAGGAAATTGAAGGCGAGGCCTTGGCCACATTCGTGGTTAATAAACTGCGCGGAACATTTAATGTTCTTGGAGTTAAAGCCCCGGGTTTTGGGGATCGCAGAAAAGAAATGCTGGCAGATATTGCTGTTTTAACCAATGGCAAGGTCATTTCCGAAGAAGTCGGTTTAAAATTAGAAAATGCCAACATCAGTGATTTGGGCCAAGCCAGAAAAGTGGTTTCCACTAAGGATGACACCACTATTATTGAAGGCAAGGGAGATGAAGGAAAAATTAAAGCAAGAGTTGAACAAATTAAAAAAGAATTAGATATGAGCGATAGTGATTTTGATAAAGAAAAATTACAGGAACGTTTAGCTAAATTAGCCGGCGGTGTGGCTGTAATTAAAGTTGGCGCGGCTACTGAAACTGAAATGAAAGAAAAGAAAGATAGAATTGAAGATGCTTTAAACGCTACACGCGCCGCTGTTGAAGAAGGCGTAGTGGCTGGCGGCGGCCTGGCTTTAGCGCAAGCCGGCAATGCTTTTACTGAATTAACTGACAAAAAAGAAGATGAGCCAGGCGTGAGAATTGTTGACACGGCCATACTGGAACCAATTAAGCAAATTGCTTTAAATGCGGGCAAGGACGGCTCTTTGATTCTGTATAATATTATTAGGGAGCATAGAAAAGGAAGCGCTAATTTTGGTTATGACGCGGCTCTTAATAAATTTACCAATATGGTAGAAGCAGGTATTGTTGATCCAACCAAAGTTGTAAGAAGCGCTTTGGAAAACGCGGCTAGCGCGGCAGTGATGTTTTTAACCACTGAAGCCGTGATTACTGATAAGCCGGAAAAGAAAGAGGGAGCGCCGGCTGGTGGCGGTATGCCAGGCGGCATGGGCGGAGGCATGATGGGAATGTAAGAATACACAAAATAAGATAAAACAAAGGCGAGGTTTTGTGCCCCGCTTTTGTTTTTGAAATAAATTTGATTTATAGTGTTACAATTGCTATAATATATTTATGCGGAAAGCAAGTTTTACATTTAACTGGCCATTAGTCGGCAATAGCCATATTATTGAATATTTGTCCAAAAGTATTGCTAATAACAAGGTGGCTGGCGCTTATATTTTTTGCGGGCCTGATAATTTAGGCAAAACCACGGTAGCTAACTATCTTGCCCGATCACTAGTCTGTCAAAACAACATTGAGGGTAGCGGACTTCTGCCTTGCGGCAAGTGCCAGGTTTGCCAGCAAGCTGAAAAAGGCATTCATGGCGATATTCATTTAATTAAAAAGGACAAAGATAAAAAAAATATTTCCATTGAGCAGATTCGTGATTTTATCAGAATATTAGGATTGGCTTCGTTTTTAAATAGTTATAAAATAGGAATTATCAAGCATGCCGAATATTTAAGCATAGAGGCGTCAAACGCTTTGCTTAAAATTTTAGAAGAGCCAAAAAGTAAAGTAGTAATAATTTTAATTACGGCTAATACAGATTCTTTGCCGCAAACCATTGTTTCCCGCAGCCAGATTTTTAAATTTAATCCGGTGAAAACTGATATAATTTATGATTATTTAATTAATGAGCATAAAATAAAAAGAAGCTTAGCAAAAGATTTATCGCATTTATGTTTGGGCAGGCCTGCTTTGGCAGTAAAATTTTTACAGGACAAAGAATTTTTTAATAATTATATAGATAGAGCGCAAGTATTTTTACAATTTTGCCAGCAGGATATTAATGAACGTTTAGCCGCTGTTGAAAAATTAATTGGCTATAAGCCAACTGGCCAGGAATCTGTTAGGTTAGCCGCTCGCATATTAGAAATTTGGCAGGGTTTAGCCAGGGATCTTTTACTGCTTGAATTTGATCAGAATAATTTAGTTCAGCATTCATCATTATTAGAACAGTTAAATAAAATTAAAACAAGATTTCAAATAAGTGATTTATTGAATTTGACAAAAGTATTACGGCAAGCTGAAATATATTTGTCTGCTAATGTGAGTCCGAAGTTGGTGTTGGAGAATGCGGCGGTTAATATTTGAATTAAATATCGAGCAAATAATTTTTTATAAAACCACCAATAATTAAATTAAGATAAAGGTTATCAGTTTATCAAGTGTATCAGGGAAAGCATGTTAGTATATTAGGATATCAGGAAAAATTTAATCCAGATAACCTGATATTCTGACATACTTTCCCTGATGACCTGTTCAACTGATATACTTTTTAGTATATGCAAAAGAATAAATTTAATTTTTTAATTTTACTAATCACATTATCCGTATTAACTACCGGTTGCATCAGCTTAACAACCAGTAAACAAAAACAAGCCGTTATTGACGGCGGAGTTTTTAAGACAGTTAATAAGGGCGAAACTTGGCAGCATACTGTTTTAATTCCGACAATTAGCGGCAGACCGGGCAGTATTGCTAATTTTAGCGTTAATTCAATGAAAATGGATCCAAGCGATAATAAAGCGATTTATTTTGGCAGTTATGGCAATGGTCTTTTTTATACTTATGATGAAGCTCAAACTTGGCAGCCGGCAATCAGTTTGGGCGCTGGAATAATTAAAGATATTGCTATTGATGCCAATTCAAAATGCATAATTTATGCCGCTATAAAAAATGCTGTTTACAAATCAACGGATTGCAATCGCACTTGGTCGCGTGTTTATTATGACCATGACTTAAAGGTGACTATTAACGCTATTGCCATTGACCATTACAGTAGCGAGCATATTTATATTGGATCATCACGAGGAGAAATAATAAAAAGTTTTGACAGAGGGGATAGTTGGCAAACTTTGCATAGATTTACCAAGAATGTAGAAAGAATTATAATAGATCCGCATGATAGCAGAAATATATTTGCGGCCACTAGCAAAAAGAGCGTTTACCGTTCAAATAATAATGGCGTTGATTGGATTGATTTACATGATAATTTAAAAGAGTTTAGAGGCGGACGGAATTTTAAAGATTTGGTTATATCAAAAGCTGAGCCGGGATTATTGTTTTTGGCTACAGATTATGGTTTAATCAGATCAGATGATGGCGGTGATAATTGGACAGAAATAAAATTAATTCCTCCTCAGCAAAAAGCCACAATTAACGCAATAGCGGTAAATCCTCAAAACGCAAGCGAGATTTATTATGTTACTAACACTACTTTTTACAGATCAATAGACGGCGGCGAAAATTGGAGCACGATAAAGTTGCCTACTGCTAAAGCCGGCTGGAAATTATTAATTGATCCGGAAAATCCCGATGTTATTTATATGGGCGTCCGGAGTTTGAGGTGATTTTAAAAATTATTTCTCCCGCAAATTTACAAATCCATTACAAATTTACAAATATTAATATTTGTCATTTCGAACGGAGCCCCGCATCATTGTGTGGGATAAACTCCGCGGAGAGAGAAATCCCTTATCCGTGAATTTTGCAAAGTTTAAGGGATTCCTCGCCTGCGGGCTCGGAATGACAAAAAAATTATTTGTAGATTTGTGAGAGGATTTGTAAATTTGTGGGAGAAAAAAGAATTATATGAACAAATATATTAATGACAAACAAGAAGAATTTAATAAAGCAATTGATTTTTTCAAAAAAGAAATCTCAAATATACGCACTGGCAGGGCTAACCCCGCAATGCTGGATAGCGTGCTGGTTGAAGCGTATGGCGCAAAAACTCCATTAAATGGTTTGGCAAGCATTACTGTGCCTGAAGCAAGAAACATAATAGTAGCTCCATGGGATAAGAATGTCATTAAAGACATTGAAAAGGCAATTGTTTCCGCTGAATTAGGCGTGTCTGTGGTTAATGAAGGCGATAAATTGCGTTTAACTGTGCCGCAGTTGACAGAAGAAAATAGGCGTGATTTAGTTAAGAAGCTAAATGAAAAAATGGAAGCTGCGCGTGTTACGGTCAGGCAGGTGCGCGAAGAAATTAAAAGTGATATTGAGAATGCTTATGACAGTAAAGAAATTGCCGAAGACGATAAGTTTAGGTTTATTAAGGAGTTGGATGATGAGGCAAGGGAGAAGAACGATGAGTTGAAAAAAATTAGGGATGGGAAGGAGAAAGAGGTAATGACAATTTAGGGATTTAAGATTTATGATTTTAGATTTAAGATTTTTTAAACTAAATCATAAATCTAAAATCATAAATCTTAAATTTAAATATGTTTCTAACAATAATTACATTCATATTAGTTTTATCCCTCTTGGTTTTTGTCCATGAACTAGGACATTTTTGGGTTGCGCGAAAATTCGGCTTAAAGCCAAAAGAATTTGGTTTTGGTTTTCCGCCCCGCGTCTGGGGAATTTATAAGAATAAAGATGGCAAGTGGAAAACAGTTAGAGGAGGGAAAGAAGCTGAGGACGCGGCTGATACGATTTATTCCATTAATTGGATACCGATTGGCGGCTTTGTTAATGTTGGTGAAGATGAAGAAGAAAGTGATAATCCGAATCATTTTATTAATAAACCGATTTGGCAGAGAGCAACAATACTTTCCGCAGGCGTAATTATGAATGTAGTATTGGCCGCTGTTTTAATTATTATTGGCTTAATGATTGGCTTGCCGCAGGTGATTGATGAGGATATTAATGTTAGAGCCAAGGTTTCTGATAAGCGAATTCAGATTGTGCAGGTTTTGTCGGATTCGCCGGCAGAAGCGGCTGGTGTTAAAATGGGTGATATAATAACTGGTATTAATGAGAACCAATTTATTAAATATGAAGCATTACAGCAGTTTGTTGATGAACGCACCGGGCAAGAATTAAGTTACAAAATCAAACGCGGGCGGGAAGAAATGGTTGTGCAAGTTATTCCGGTAATTATGGAAGAAACAGGCAAGGGAGGCATTGGCATTGCCATAGCTGAAACCGGCACTGTAAAATATCCTTGGTATTTGGCAATAACAGAGGGCGTTAAAACAACTTTTATTTTAATTTGGGTAATAATTTTGGCTTTTTACGAACTATTTAAAAATTTAATAATAGGCAATGGCGTAAGCGCTGAATTAGCCGGACC
>DAOWHZ010000055.1 GCA_030641105.1 bacterium
GTCATGATTATAATGCGGTGATAGCGCAGTTTTTCAAGATCAAATTGCTCATCAATATTAGTGCCCATGGCAATAACCAAATTTTTAATTTCATTATTAGCCAGCATTTTATCCAAGCGCGCCCGTTCAACATTTAAAATTTTGCCGCGCAAAGGCAGAATCGCCTGGAATTTTCTGTCCCGGCCTTGCTTGGCCGAGCCGCCCGCAGAGTCGCCTTCAACAATATACAGTTCGCATTCCTCTGGCTTGCGGCTTGAGCAATCTGCTAATTTTCCCGGCAGAGTCATGCCTTCTAATGCCCCTTTTCTTAAAATTGTAGCGCGAGCGGTTCTGGCGGCAATTCTGGCTTGGGCTGACAGGACGCATTTGCCAATAATGGCTTCAGCTTCTTTAGGGTGCTCTTCTAAAAATATAGCAAACGTTTCGCCAAAAATCTGCTCAACATAAGTTTTTATTTCCGGGTTGCCTAATTTGCCTTTGGTTTGGCCTTCAAATTGAGGATTGGCTAATTTTACGCTGATTATAGCGGTTAATCCCTCGCGCACATCATCACCGGTTAAATTTTCTTCTTTCTCTTTTAAAATATTTAGCGCCCTGGCATAACTATTTAAAGTTCCGGTTAAAGCTGTTCTGAACCCGATTAGATGCATGCCGCCTTCAGGATTAATGATATTATTGGCAAAAGGCAGCACTGCTTCATTAAAACCATCATTATACTGCAGAGCCACTTCAATTTTAGAATCATTGATTTCTTTTTCAATATAAAAAATAGTTTCATTTTTAACAGCGCGGTTGTGATTAAGCGATTTTATGTAAGTTTTAATGCCGCCTTCAAAATAAAACCGATAATCTTTTTGCCTGTGATCTTTGCGGCGATCAGCTACTTTAATAGTAATTGCTTTAGTTAAGTAAGCTTGTTGTCGTAATCTGTCTAAAATTTTTCCCCAATTAAATTCTAAGGTTTCAAATACTTGCGAATCTGGTTTAAAAGTTATTACAGTGCCGGTTTTACGGGTCGCGCCGACTACTTTGATTTTTTTTACTGGCTTGCCGCGCTTATATTCCTGCATCCAGATTTTACCATCGCGATAAACCTCTGCTTTTAAGTATTCGCTTAAAGCATTAACTACGCTGACGCCAACGCCATGCAAGCCGCCAGAAACTTTATAACCGCCGCCTTCGCCAAATTTGCCTCCGGCATGCAGTTTTGTCAACACGGTTTCCAAAGCGGAAAGTCCCGTAACTTTATGCTTGTCTACTGGTATGCCTCTTCCATTGTCTATTACTTCAACCATTCCATCATTAAGCAGCTTGACAGACACTTCGGTGGCGTATCCGGCCATTGCTTCATCAATGCCATTATCAACCACTTCCCAAATTAAATGATGCAGTCCAGAACTTGAAGTGGAGCCAATATACATACCAGGCCTTTTTTGCACCGGTTCAAGCCCCTCTAAAACTGTAATGGCTTCAGCGCCGTAACTCGGAGCGGTTTTTTTAGCCTTTTTAGTTATAGATTTTTTATTTGATTTTTTTGGCATAATTATAAAAGTAATAAGTAATAAGACATAAGTAATAAGGTTTTTATTCAGAAGTAAATTTTATAAAAATATTCTTATTACTTATTGCTTATGTCTTATTACTATTTTGTTTAATTTTAGCTATTTTAACATAAAAACATCCCCACATATTAGGGCTTGTTTTTAGATTTATTTATATTAATATTGTAGCAAAAAAATAATAAAATAGCAAGAAAATAAGTTGGCAAAATTGGGATTGTCCGAAAACTATTTAGATTTAATTTCTACCTCACTTTTCCTCCAGAGGCGGATCAGCCTTTGGCTGAAGTGAGAGTTTAATTAGCTAATATTACATAACACATTCTTTAACTCCAACTAAAGTTGGGCAGAAATTTATTTAATTTTATTTAATTTTTTGTTTAACTTTAGCTAAGAACAGCAAAAATGCTTGACAGGTTTAGAAAGAATAATGTTTTTTTGTTGATATTGAAAGTAAGGGTTCCATATATATTTTTTAGCAAACAAATGAATCCTTTTTCTTTTTGTTAAATTATGTTATTATATAAACAAAAGAAAATATGCAAAACAATAATAATAAAACTCAAAACAACAAACCTGATTCTGCAAAAACCGAGCGGCAGCTTGCCAAGGAAGTTGAGCAGTATAAAGATGTTGAAGGTCTGACAACTAAAAAATTAAATTTTGGCTTGTGGTATGTTGAACATCGGCAATTTTTTAAAAAAATAATAATTGCTTGTTTAATTGTTGTATCAGCGGTTTCTTGGTCATATACTCTTTATGGCTTGGCTTATTATGTTGTTCGCGGTATGAATGAGGATGAATTATTAGTTAGACAATTACTCCAGACTAATATTGTCAGCCATGATTATTTAACGCAAATCGGAGCTCAAGATTTAAGACATTTTCCAGTTAATGTTTTAATATCCACTAAAGATAAGTATGATTTAGCTGTCTGTGTGCAAAATATTAATGAGAGATGGTATGCTGAATTTGATTATTATTTTTTAGTTGGCGGTGAAAAAATCGGTCTGGCTCATAGTTTTATTCTGCCAATGGAAGAAAAATATTTAATGGCGTTGTCGCAAGAATTTGGAAGGCGAGACGCCGGCGTCTCGCCTTCCAAACCGAATAATGTTCAATTAGTAATAGAAAATTTGAGTTGGAGCAGAATTAACCGGCATAAAATTCCTGATTGGCAGGATTATAAAAATAGTTATTTAAATATTATAGTTGAGGATGCAAAATTTATTTCAGCCAGCAAAAGCAAACTATCAGAGAAAATTAACTTAAATCAAGTAGATTTTAAAGCCATAAATAAAACCGCGTATAATTATTGGCAAGTTGATTTTCAAATAGTGCTTTTTAGAGGCATGGACGTTATTGGTATTAATAAAATTAGTTTAAATGAGTTTATGTCTGGCCAAAAACGTTCAGTTGAAATTCGTTGGCCAGGCAAGATTGGCCGGGTTGGCAAAGTAGAGGTAATGCCGGAATTAAATATTATGAGAGATGATATTTATATAAAATATGAAGGAGTGGTTGGAGAAGAATAATAAATATAATTCAAATATTACAACTGGGCATATATAAGGAATATATTAAAATTAGTAGAAATTTAATTGTTGCTTGCCAAGCAGCAATTGAATTTCAATGAATTTTGCGACGGGCAAAGCGAGGAGTAAATTTCTATTAATTTCACTTGGATAAATTTAAGGATTTGGATTATATTTAAACAATGTTTAATAAGATTATTTTATATCTAAAAAACTTTGACTGGATTTTATTCGCTGCGGTATTACTTTTAGTCTGTTTTGGTTTAGTTGAGCTTTATAGTATAGCTTTAGGCCAGGGTGAAATTGATTTGCTTAATTTTAAAAAGCAAGTTTTTTTTGTTATAGCGGGCTTAATCATGCTGTTTGTTTTTGCTTTCTGGGATTATTATAATTTGAGGAGTTATAGTGTTTATTTTTATTTATTCGGCGCGGCGCTTCTGCTGGGTGTTTTATTTTTCGGCCAGGAAATTAGTGGCACAAAAGGATGGTTTCATTTGTTGGGATTTGGCATTCAGCCGGTGGAATTTATAAAATTTATTTTAATTTTATTTTTAGCCCGTTATTTTTCGTCAGCTTCTTTGAAAATCAACCCATTAAAGCATTTAGCGATAACAGGAGCCGGAACTTTTATTTTTATTGCTTTGGTTTTGCTTCAGCCGGATTTTGGTTCAGCTTCAATTTTGTTTTTATTATGGTTTTTTATGGTTGTTTTAGCCGGGTTTAAGAAGAGATATTTTATTGTTATTATTCTGATTCTGTCAATTTTAATGGGAATAAGCTGGACATTTCTTTTTGAAGATTATCAACAACAGCGCATAGTAACTTTTTTAAACCCTTCTCACGATCCTCTTAGCCGAGGATATAATATTGCTCAGGCCATTATCGCGGTAGGATCCGGCGGGCTGGCAGGCAGAGGATTGGGATTTGGCTCTCAATCCCAGCTTAAATTTTTACCAGAGGCGCAGACTGATTTTATTTTTGCCGTTATTGCTGAAGAATTAGGATTTTTAGGCGTGATGTTAGTGATAATTCTTTTTGCCATCTTTTTTTATCGCTGTTTGGCAAACTTAAAAAGAATTAATAATGATTTTGCTATTTTTTTTATTTTAGGCAGTGTCTGCTTGCTTTTTATTGAAATGTTTATTAATATAGGTATGAATATAGGCATATTGCCAGTTATAGGCATTTCATTGCCTTTTTTAAGTTATGGCGGCAGTGCTATGCTTTCCAGTTTGATCTTGGTTGGGGTGATTGAGGGGATTATTATAAGGTCAAAAATTAATTATTAATTTTTTCAAGACAGCTAGTAAATAGACAGCTAGACAGATAGAAGCATTCATAGTACCTGATATTCTGATTAACTGGCATCCTCTCCCTGATTACCTTGATCAACTGGTATCCTTAAAGATTATCAGGCAATCAGTTAAACAGGGAAAGGATGTCGGGATATCAGTATACCAGGGATATTTTAAAATCTCTTATAGTTATTTATTTACTAGTTGTCTAGTTGTCTAAATTTATGAACGAAATAAAACTAAGCGTATTATCAAGGAGTGAAAAAAATGGTAAAACAAAAAAAATACGAGCTGATGGTTTTGTGCCAGTAGTTATTTATGGCTCAGGAGCCAAAACCCGCAGTTTAAAAGTTAAGCAACTTAATTTTGAGCGTGTTTTTGAATTGGCTGGTGAATCTAATCTAATTAATTTAATAATTGACAAGGAAGAGCCGGTTAAAGTTATTATTAAGGATATTCAGAGAGATGTAATCAAGGGGAACGTCATACATGTCGATTTTTATCAGGTTGATATGAGCAAGAAGATTACTACTGAAATTCCTTTAAATTTAATTGGCGAATCTAAAGCTGAATTTGAATTAGGCGGAACTTTAATGAAGAATATGGATAGTGTTGAAGTTTCATGCTTGCCGGGTGATTTAGTTGACCATATTGATATTGATTTGTCAAAACTGGAAAATTTTGGTGATGCAATTAGAGTGGCTGATTTGGCTTTACCATCGGGCATGGCAGTAATTAGCGAGCCAGATGAAGTTGTTGCAAACGTAATTGAGCCGCGGGAAGAAGCTGAAGAAGAAAAACCAAAAGAAGAAGAAGCCGAGGAAAAAGAAAAAGTTGCTGAAACAGAGGAAGGTAAAAAAGAGGCAGTGAAAGAAGAAAAGGGTAGCGGGAAGGAAGAGGAGAAAAAGAAATAATTATTATAACAATGAATAAAAATAAAATTACAAGAAAATTTTGGATAATAATCGGCATTATTTTTATTATTTTGTCTATTGTTTTAGGGTTTATTGCTTATTATTTTGCAGCTGAATTTTATCCAGCTATTTTTGGTAAACCAAACATTGTTAAGCTGGGTTTTAAAACCCAGCTTAACAATGTTTGTCCTGATTGCGTTCGCCGTAGCATTGACGGGGTTTATGTAGAAAAGGGCAAGGAAAATCCATATCCAATAGCTATAATTATTGAGAATCATATTGATGCCCGTCCGCCTTCAGGATTAGCGCAGGCTAGTTTAGTTTTTGAAGCTGAAGCTGAGGGAGGCATAACCAGATTCTTGGCAATTTTTGCCAAAGGGCAAAACTTGGAAGAAATCGGTCCGGTTAGAAGCGTAAGGCCTTATTTTGTTGATTGGGCGCGGGAATTTTCAGCTGTACTTGTTCATTGCGGCGGCAGCCCCTCAAGCTTGGTTAAAATTGTTCAGGACAATGTTTTTAGTTTAAATGAATTTTATAACAGCGGTTATTATTGGCGGAGTGGAAAAAGGTCTGGACCGCATAATGTTTATACTTCAACCGAAAATTTGGAAAAATATTTAAACAGCAAAGGGTTAAAAGAAGGCAAATATTTAAGCTGGCAGTTTAAAGATGATACCTCACCCCCAGCCCCTCTCCTAGAACAGGAGAGAGGAGATAGCGAAAACAATAAATCAAAAATTACAATTAATTTTAAGCCGCCTGATTATGTTGTGGAATGGATTTATGACAGAGAAGATAATGATTATATTCGTTATTTGGCAGGGCAAAGGCATAAAGACATTGACGGAGAAGAAATCAGGGCTAAAAATATTGTGATCGCGATTATTGATGCTGAAGTGATTGATGATGAACTGCGATTAAAAATGTATCATATTGGCGAGGGTGAGGCAGTAGTTTGCAGGGATGGTAAATGCACGGAAGGAACATGGCAAAAAAAATCAAGTTCAGCACGAACTCGATTTTATAAAGAAACTGGCGAGGAGTTTAAATTTAATGCTGGGACA
>DAOWHZ010000042.1 GCA_030641105.1 bacterium
CCCATTAATTTTATATGATAACTCTTTATGTACTACTTTATCCATAAACATATAATTTATTTTTATTTAAACAATTTTAATAATTCGTATTTGAGGCATTTGAATAATAATTTGTAGATTTGAATTATGTTAAACTTTTTTCCTCCCTTTCCCTCTCGCCTTCTTCTTCGCCACTTCCTGCAAATCTTCATGCTGATCAAACTCATCAACAATTTCCGCGCCAATAATCTCTTCTATGACATCTTCAATTGTCACAATGCCGGAAACCCCGCCAAATTCATTTAAAACAACAAATAAATGATTCTTTTTTCTTTTAAAATCATTTAATAAATCATCCAAGGTTTTATTGTAATCAACAAAAATAACCTCTTTTCTATCCGTTTCACCGACTGTTTTATCCCGCCAATTTCCGCCAATCAAATCTTTAACATATAAAATGCCAACAATGTCGTCATAATCTTTTTTATAAACCGGTATTCTGGAATGGCCCACATCTTTTATCTTTGCTATAGTTGTTGTATTTAAAATTTGATCATGTTTTAATAAAAAAACTTCAGTGCGCGGAGTCATTATATTTTGCACGGTTTTATCAGAATAAGACAATGCTCCTTTAACAATTCTTTCTTCATCAGCGTCAACATCGCTTTGCTTCAGCCCCTTATGCTCTTCTATTAGTTTTACTAATTCATGCTTTGAATAAACTGTTGGCATTTCATTGCCTAATATCTTATCTATTAAATAAGCTATCGGCCGGCAAACAGGAAAAAGAATAATTATAAACAGTCTAACCAGCCAGGTAAACCTTGCTCCAAGAGTTAAGGCATAGCGCGAAAAAGTCGCTTGCGGCAAAATCTCGCCAAAAATCACAATTAAGCCTGTTGCGGTTAAAACAGCAAACGCGCTGGTAATAATTGATCCTAAAAAAATTGATAAAGCGGAATTTACCGCAACATTGCCGATTAGCAGAGTGCATAATAATAAATTGCCGTCTTTGCGTATTTTATAAACTTTCTTTGCCTGCTTATCACCAAGCTTGGCTTTTATTTTCAAGCTATCTTTGTTTAAACTAAAAAAACCTATGGTAAGGCCGGAAAAAAGAGCGGAAAAGACGATTAGGATGATAATGATTAGATAGTTCATAAATATAATGCGAATCCGTCCCGCAGGATTGCGGGACGAATATGCAAATTACTTTTCTTTTTTTAATTTTACTCCAAAATCCCCTAAAAAGCAAATTGACTTCTTTAAAATTTAATAAAAAAGAGTGGCTTAAGAAAAGAACCACTCTTACTATTTATTTCTCCTTGATTTTAATTTTTAAAGGTACAAACTTTTTCATTGGATAGTTCTATCCAAAATCCTGGCAATATTTCTGCACGACCATCTATAATAAGAGCAAGAATTGATCCTAAAATAAAAGCAATAAAGAACGGAACAAGAAAACTCCATGGAAAAAATTGCATTTTATTAAAAAGCACAGGCCAAAATAATCCCATTATCATGCATACAATACTTAAAATAAAAGCATATCTACAAATTTTTTCATATTTCATTTTATTTATCCTCCTTTCATTTTTTTCTTTTGCTGGTTTTTAAATTTTAAAAATGAGCCAATTTTTTATATTTTTAAATCTAATTAATGCGTATTCTCCTTTTAATTTTTTACCGGACAATTCAAATTTAATACTGCCATCCTGCAAATCTCCGCTGATTAATTTCCACTTGCCTTTATCCCAAATCTTAACTTCTCCAGCCCCATATTCTCCTTCAGGTATTATACCTGAAAAATTAATATAGTCAACCGGGTGATCCTCAACCTGCACGGCTAATCTTTTTACGCCTTTTTCCTCCGGCACCCCTTTGGGCACTGCCCATGATTTTAACACGCCTTCATGCTCCAGCCGAAAATCATAATGCAAATTGCGGGCATGATGCTCCTGCACCACAAAACGAGATAAACTTTTCTTTTTAAGTTCACCTTTTGGTTCAGGGGTTTTAGTAAATTTTCGTTTAGTTTGGTATTTTTCTAATGACATAATATTATTTAACAAGTCAAATGAAATAAACCTATTACTTTTTTGCCAGCACTCTGCTCCTTATTAAAAATTTTAACTGCTTCTCCTGTTTTTTCTATAATTAATTCTATATTCAATTTTCTCATTTCTTCTTTAACTTCTTCACTAACCCAAGCCGCTCCATAGGCCCCGGTGCCTAAAATAATTATTTTTGGTTTCTGCTCAAGAGCTCTCTGTAAATCAGCCAAAGAAAAAACATGTCCCTGATTTCTCCACCAATCCAAAACTTCTCCATTCCAGCGAACTTCAACATCTTTAGTATGTTGTTGACCATTGATTGTTATTTGCCCAAAAAAATAACTATTAATCATATTATTTTAACTTATCATTAATCATCTTCTGCAAACTCCGCACTTTACCCCCGCTAACTTTCATAGTCCGTTTTTTCCTTTTATCGCGCTTCTTATACTTCTTTTCCGCCTCTTCCTGCAATTTATTTAAACTATTTTGTTTATTCATAAAAAATGTTATAATTAATTGTAATTACTCGGTTAATCAATTAATCAGTTGCTTAGTTATTAATCCAAAGACGCTTAACTGTGTAACTGACTAACCGAGTAACTGATTAACTATATCATAATCATAATCCAAATCTAACAATTTATCAATGCAATTAAATAGTAAAAACTTGCCGCTTACTCAAAACAAAAAATGGTATAAAAAATGGTGGGTAATTATCTTATTTATTTTTACTACAATAATATTAATTCTGTTAGTTGCCTCTGGTTTTTATATTGCAGACGAAGTAAAAAAAATTAAAAGTGGATTAGTTGATCAAAATTTGTTGCCATTATCTCCCTCTCCTTACCAAGGAGAGGGTTGGGGTGAGGTTATTGAGGGTCAAAATAATTACTGGATAGGCGCGGCCAAGCCAAAAATAACTATTGTGGAATTTGCTGACTTTTCTTGCGCTTATTGCAAAAATTCTTTTACAAACATCCGCGAAATATCGCTTAAATATAAAAAAGATGTTAAAATAATATTTAGAGACTACCCTGCCTATGAGCATTCATTGGATTTAGCAATGGCGGCAAGATGCGCCGGCGAACAAGGATTGTTTTGGCTGATGCACGACAAGCTGTTTCAAAATCAAGGAGTGTATAAAAAAAATCAATTATTAGAATTAGCCAATCAAATCGGCGCTGATGTCAACAGATTTAATAATTGTTTTACCAATAAAAAATATTTGCCAAACATTCAAAAAGACTTTGCTGATGCTGAAAAATTAGGCGTAACCGGAACTCCAACTTGGTTTATAAACGGACAGAAGATTGCAGGAGATATACCGTATGGGTTATGGATAGAGATCATGGAGAAGCTCATTCAAGAAAATAAGTAAATCAACAATTAGCGACAAAAACAAAAATTTCAAATAATAAATTCCAAATATCTAATAACCAAAAATCCAAAAGTTAAAAAATTGGGCATTGAAATTTTGGACATTGAAATTTGTGATTTTTAAGGATCAAAGAAAAATTATTTCAAAACAGCAAAATCATAATAACTAAAAATATGCAACAAATACGCATCCACGGCCGCGGCGGCCAAGGCGTTGTCACAGCCGCTGAATTAATCGCCATAGCCGCATTTAATGATGGGAAGCATTCACAAGCTTTTCCTTCTTTTGGCGTGGAAAGAACCGGCGCGCCCATTGAAGCTTTTGCCAGGATTGACAGCAAGCCGATTAGGACCCGCGAGCATGTCTACGAACCGAATGTTTTAATTGTCCAGGATCCTACTTTGCTTGGCACAGTTGATGTTACTAAAGGTTGTGATATAAAAACTTTAGTTATTATTAATACTGCCAAATCTGTAGACCAACTTAAAACGCTTACTGATAAACTGCCGGAAAAAAATATCTTTCCGATTGATGCCACTAAAATTGCCATGGATATAATTGGTAGAAATTTAGTTAATACAGTGATTTTAGGTACATTTGCCAAAGTCAGCGGTTTGGTCAGCTTGGAATCTTTAAAAAAAGCAATAAAACAAAAATTTGCTGCCAAAGGCAAGGACATAGTTGATAAAAATATTAAAGCAGTTGAAAAAGCGTATAAAATTTCCACCGACCTTTAGGTCAGGGTTCGTGAGACTTTAGTCTCACTGGTGGCAATCTCGGGATGCTAAGGCATCCCGAACCCTCAGCTAAAGCTGGGTGAAAATGCGAAATATTATGAAAATCAATACAACCTCAAAACCAAGCTCAACTATAAAAAATAAAACAGGCGGCTGGCGCACTTATATTCCCAAAACTGATTTAAATAAGTGTATTGGCTGTGGCACTTGCTCGCGTGTTTGTCCTGAAAACGCTGTTAGAATGGTAAAAAATAAAAACGGCAAACTTCAACCAAAAATTGATTATAATTTTTGCAAAGGATGCGGTCTTTGCGCTGAAGAATGCCCTGTGAATGCTATTAAAATGGAATTAGACAAAAAATAGTTAATAATTTCTAAATTATAAAAGCATATGTCACAAAAATCACAAATCCTTGAGGGTTCACGCGCTATTGCCTTAACAATTAATAATATAGGTCCAGCCGTAATTTCCGCTTATCCAATCACTCCGCAAACTCATATTGTTGAGGATTTAGCAAAGTTTAAAGCTGATGGACAGGCAGATTATGAATATATTTTAGCTGAATCAGAATTTACCGCGGCTTCAATTGTTGAAGGCGCTAGCGCTACAGGCGTGCGTGTTTATACTGCTACCAGCTCGCAAGGCCTGCTGTTGATGACAGAAGTTATATTCAATATCGCTGGCATGAGATTGCCTGTTGTTTTAACTTGCGCTAACAGAGGCGTCTCGGCCCCAATTACGATCTGGAATGACCACCAGGACGCGATGACCATTCGCGATGCCGGCTGGATTATGCTGTTTGCGGAAAATCATCAGGAAGCGGTTGATCAGCATGTTATGGCATATAAAATTGCCGAACAGCTTCAACTGCCGGTTATGGTTAATGTTGACGGTTTTGTTTTAACTCATACTTATGATTCTGTGGTTATTCCAGATTCAAAGCAAATTAAAAAATACTTGCCGGATTATAAACCAAAAAAAGGGCAATTTTTAGATCCTGCTAATCCTGTTACTATGGGCGCGTTTGCTTCGCCTGCTTATTATATGGAAATCAGGCAGGATTTGCATGATGATTTAATGGCAAGCGTTGATGTTATTAAACAGGAATATGAAAAATATCATAAATACCTCTCCCCAACCCCTCTCCTAATTAGGAGAGGGGCAAGGGGTGAGGTTGATAATGGACTTATTGAATATTATGGGCCTAAAAAACCGAAAATAATTCTTGTTGCAATGGGTTCGGTTGTAGGCACTATTAAGGATGCGGTTGATAAATATAATAAAGTGGGCTTGCCCGCCATAGCTTCAGCGAAGGTGGGTGTATTAAAAATTAAAACTTATCGGCCATTTCCAGTAAACGAAGTTTTAAAAATTATTAATAAAGCCAAATATGTTGCGGTTTTAGATAAAGCTATCACGCTTGGGCAGATTGGGCCTTTGGCCTCAGATATTAAATCTGCTGCTCAAGGCAAAGTTAAAGCTAAAATACAAAGTTTTATTGTTGGTTTGGGCGGACGGGATATTACAGGCGAGATGATTGAAAAAATTATTAAAGAAGTTAAAAAGAGTGATGGTGGAGTTAGGTTTGTAGGTTAACTAATTATCATATTAATCATATAAATCTCTGCCTTTATATATTTTTTAGCAGGGATTAATAAGATTTATAAGATTATGCAAAAATCATTTTCTAAAATTTTAACATCAATTTTTCTTTTAATTTTCATTTTCCAGCTCGCCAGCTTAATTTTTTTATTAGCTGTTCCAGAAACTAGTCAAGCTGTTGACTTTGTACCTCAAGTTGGAATAGGCGATGACTTTGAAAAAGGAAAGCCAATATCTATGAGCGGCTCAACAAAAAATATTGCCGATTATATTAAAGCAATCTACAAATACGCGCTTGGCATTGTTGGTATTTTAGCCACTGTTGTTTTAATGTTTGGCGGGGTTTTATGGATTACTGCCGGAGGAAATGCTGAAAGAATTACTAATGCTAAATCCTGGCTAACAGCGGCTTTAACCGGCCTGGTCCTTGCTTTAACTTCATATATGATTTTATATTTTGTTAATCCTGGGTTGGTGAATTTTAGAGTGACGCCGGTGAAAAATGTTGAGGATAGTGGTAGTGATGATAAAAACGATGAAAGAGGATGTTGTGAAGTAAGTTATAGAACAGGTATAGGAGGCACAGGAAATAAAATGTATATATGTACAATGCAAGCCAATAAATCTGCATGCGAAACAGCGGCTCAACATGCTCCCGGCACTGCACAAATGCTTGAGTCATTCACAGGAGGATATACATGTCAATTACCTGATGGATTTCCTCATGACAGCTCGTGTAAATAATTTGCGAGGACTCCGTAATGACAACAGCATTGAGAGGGCTCCATAGTTCCCGTCGCAACGGGACTGTGGAGATAGGATGCAAACCTAAAAAACTACAAAAATTTTCCCGCCTCGCCACAGTCTCCCGACCGCGTGTCGCCTAAAGCTTTAGCGGTGGCGCAAAGGGACTGTGGCGGAAAAATGGCTAGACCGTCGCAGTCCCTTGCGAGGAGACTGCGACGAGGCGGGGAAAAAATTTATTTAAATCATAAATCATAAATCTTCAATCTAAAATATCATCATGATCTACTTCACAAAATACGCGGAACAAAAATTTGACATACTTAATAAACATAAAGTCTATTTTACTAAAGAACAAATAGAAGATTGCTTAAAACTGCCTGACAAAACCGGCAAAAAAGGAAAGTATCTAACCGCGCGCAAAGATGAGATTAAAGTGATTTATCAGAAACAAGATGGAGTAATTAGGGTCATCACTTTTTATCCAGTGAAAACATAAAAAATAAATCATATTAATCTTATAAATCCCCGCAAAAAAAATTAAAGGGTAGGGATTGATAAGATTAATATGATTATTGTATATGCTATACGATCCTGAAGCCAACATCATATTATGGGAATTAGCCAAAGCGCCAATCAGCCACACGCGGGAATTTGGCAATTTTATTATTCATTTATCCAGCGCAAACAAGCCAATCCTGATTGAAATATTAGATGCGTCAAAGTTTGTCGGACAGTTTAATAAGTTGAAAATGTCCAGAGATGTCAGGCAGGCAATGCCAGTGAGTTAAGTAAAAATTTAGAAGCAAGAAGTAAGAAGCGCGTCTTTATAAATTATAATTCTAACTTCTTGCTTCTAACTTCATAATTATGTCCAACAAAATAATCGCTAAACCAAAAAAATCGCCATCTGGCAAAAAACAGCTTCTTGCCCCCGGTCATCGCGCTTGCGCCGGCTGCGGACAAATTATTGCGGCTCGCACGGTTGCAGAAGCGCTTGGCCCCAATACTATTATTGCTAATGCCACAGGATGCTTAGAAGTAACAACTACGCCTTATCCAGAATCTGCCTGGGGCATGCCCTGGATCCACTCCTTATTTGAAA
>DAOWHZ010000009.1 GCA_030641105.1 bacterium
AAAATGTTTTAGGGCTGAAGACATTGATGAAGTAGGTGATAGCCGGCATACTACTTGCGTTGAAATGCTTGGCAATAGCTCATTGGGCGATTATTTTAAAAAAGAACAATTAGCTTGGATTTGGGAATTTTTAACCAAAGAATTAAAATTAGATCCCCAGTGGCTTTATGCAACTGTTTTTCGCGGCAATAAAAATATTGGCATAGATAAAGATTTAGAATCAGTTAAGGTTTGGAAAGAATTATATCAGCAGGCAGGAATAGAAGCAAAAGACATTGATATGCCGGAAAAAAATGGCATGCAAGGCGGCCGCATTTTTTATTATGATGAAACTAAAAATTGGTGGTCGCGTTCCGGCATACCGCAGAATATGCCAATAGGCGAACCTGGCGGGCCTGACAGCGAAATATTTTATGATTTAGGCGCGGATTTAAAAAAGCATGAAAATTCATCTTTTAAAAATCAGCCCTGCCATGTTAATTGTGATTGCGGGCGTTTTATAGAAATAGGCAATAGTGTTTTTATGGAATATATTAAAACCGAGAAAGGATTTAAAGAATTGCCGCAAAAAAATGTTGATTTTGGCGGCGGCTTGGAAAGGATGGCAATGGCGGCTCAAGCAAAAGATAATATTTTTGAAACGGATTTATATATTAATATCATAAATAAAATTGAATGGCTGTCAGACAACAAAAAATACAGTGAAAACATGAAACCGTTTGAAATCATAGCTGATCATATTAAAGCCGCAACTTTTATTATGGGCGATGATAAAGGCATAACTCCGTCAAATACTGATCAAGGTTATATAGCGCGCCGCTTGATTCGCAGGGCAATTCGCTATGGCAGGTGGATTGGGATTAAAGAAAAGTCGTGGACAAAAGAAATTGCTAAAATTGTCGCGCATGATTATGAAAATGTTTATCCTGAATTGCGGAAAAATATTGATTTTGTTATTGAACAGTTGAAAAACGAGGAAGCTAAATTTAAGCAGACATTGGAAAGGGGATTAAAAGAGTTTAGAAAATTAGAAGTTAGAAGTAACCTGCCTGCGCAGACAGGGAAGTTAGAAGATGTTGTTAGTGGTGTTGATGCGTTTAATTTGTATCAGACTTATGGGTTTCCGATTGAGATGACTAAGGAGCTGGCAGAAGAGCGCGGGTTATCTGTAGATGAAGATGGTTTTGCCAAAGAGCTGAAAAAGCATCAAGAGCTTTCCCGCACTGCTTCGGTTGGCAAATTTAAAGGCGGGCTGGCTGATGCCAGTGAAGAAACCAAAAAATTGCATACAGCGGCGCATTTGTTGCTGGCAAGTTTGCGTCAAGTTTTAGGCGACCATGTTGTGCAAAAAGGCAGTAATATTACGGCTGAAAGACTGCGTTTTGACTTTTCACATTCAGAGAAAATGACAGATGAACAAAAACAGGAAGTGGAAAAATTAGTTAACAATGCAATTAAAAAAAATTTGTCTGTCACTTGCGAGGAAATAGATTTAGAAGCAGCCAAAGAGCAGGATGCTATGGGAGTTTTTGAATCTAAATATGGAGAAAAAGTTAAGGTTTATACTATTGGAGGGGACGAAAATGCATTTAGTAAAGAAATTTGCGGAGGTCCTCATGTAAAAAATACTGGCCAGTTGGGCAGGTTTAAAATAAAAAAAGAACAAAGTTCATCTGCAGGGGTTAGGAGAATAAAGGCGGTGTTGTCATTTTAACATATAAAAGTTTTAACATTTTAACATACGGATGAATATTAAGGCAATGTGTTAAAATGTTAAAACGAATTTTGGCTAATATTAAACAAAATATTAACTCATTATTTTAATTAATAATTCCCTTGACATTTAGAGAAATAAAATATATAATAATCACAAGTGAAATATAATAAAACTTTTAATTTAAGATAAAATAATTTACCAAAGTTTTGGTAAAGTTTTTAAATTTTGCCAATTTTTTTTGTTTTTAATTAATGCCCCCAAAAGATAACAAAATAATTGATTCCAAAGATTTTATAGAAACAAAAGGAGAAGTGCTGGAATTAATGCCAGCTGCTTCTTTTAGGGTTTTACTTGAAAATGGGCATGAGATTTTGGCGCATCTATCAGGCAAGATGAGAATGCATAGAATAAGATTATTGCCCGGGGATAAAGTTAAAATTCAGATAAGTCCGTATGATTTGACCAAGGGGAGGATTACATATAGATTATAAATAAATTGCCGATTGACGATTTTCGATTGACGATTGAATTTAAGTTTCAATCGAAAATCGTCAATCGAAAATCGGAAATTGTAAAATGAAGGTCAGAGCATCTGTTAAAAAAATTTGTAAAGACTGTAAAATAATCCGACGCAAGGGCCGGGTGCATGTTATATGCAAAAATCCAAAGCATAAGCAAAGACAGGGATAGTTGATTTAAGATTGCAGATTGCAGATTTAAGATTTATTAATCAATCTAAAATCTGCAATCTTAAATCTAAAATAACATTATGGCTGTTCGTATAGCAGGAGTAACAATTCCAAACGACAAACGGGTTGAAATTGCTTTAACCTATATTTTTGGTATTGGCAGAAATAGGGTGAATAATATATTAAAGATAACCAATGTTAACAAGGACGTCAGAGTAAAAGATTTATCTGAAGACGATGTTAATAAACTAAGAGTGGTTATTGAAAAACAAGAAAAGGTTGAAGGGGATTTAAAAAGAGAAATAATCAGCAATATTAAAAGATTAAAAGAAATTAACAGTTATCGCGGCAGCCGTCAT
>DAOWHZ010000020.1 GCA_030641105.1 bacterium
ATCATAAGTAGTCATTAGCATTAAAATTGAAACTCCAATAAAAATAAAAGTAGTAAAAAAGGTGGTAAAATTCTTAAAGCCAAATTTCATCATATGATAAACAGCCACTATGCTGAAAATCAGCCAGAGGAGGAGGAAGAGTAGGTAGGGTATTAATAATATGGAAAGTGAAAATGTCATAATTAAATTTCTAAATTTTTTGAATTACGAAATACCATCTTTTTGTCATTCCGAGCCCGCAGGCGAGGAATCCCTTAACCATGAATAGCTCAAAAATCAATCCTGCAGCAAACTCAGGATAAGGTTTAAGGGATTTCTCTCTCCGCTCCGCTCCGCTCAAAATGACAAAATTAAGGATTGTTTCGTAGTTCAAGGTAATTTATAATTTAGAAATTTTACTACAAATTATATCAAATTATTTTGTCCTTTTTTTTGCGCCCCAAATGCTTATATGCTATATCCGTAACAACCCTTCCCCTTGGCGAACGATCCAAAAATCCAAGCCGCAATAAATAAGGTTCGTATACTTCTTCAATCGTTGCCATATCCTCGCCTGTTGCCGCGGCTATAGTGTTCAGTCCAACCGGACCGCCGGCAAATTTGTCAATGATGACTTCAATTATTCTTCTATCAATCCAGTCCAGGCCCAATTCATCAACTTCAAGCAAATTTAAAGCGGTCAAGCATAAATTCTTGTTTATTCTGCCATCGCCTTTAACCTGGCAATAATCACGCACTCGTTTAAGCAAACGATTAGCCACGCGCGGGGTGCGGCGTGAGCGCTTGGCAATTTCATCAACCGCGGCCCTTTCTGCACCAACTTCTAAAATATTGGTGCTGCGATCAATTATTTTTCCTATGTCTTCATGTTCATAAAAATTTAAATGATAAGTCATGCCAAAGCGGTCGCGCAAAGGAGCAGACAATAAGCTAATTTTGGTAGTAGCGCCAATAATGGTAAACTGCGGCAAATCAATGCGCAAAGTGCGGGCGGAAGGGCCTTTGCCAATAATAATATCCAGAGCATAATCTTCCATGGCCGGATACAAAATCTCTTCAATTGTTTTATTTAAGCGGTGAATTTCATCAATAAATAAAATATCATGCTGGCTTAAATTAGTTAAAATAGCGGCCAAGTCTCCGCTTTTTTCAATAGCGGGTCCGGAAGTAACCCGTATATTAGCGCCTAATTCATTGGCAATAACATGAGCTAAGGTAGTTTTGCCCAGCCCGGCAGAGCCATACAAAAGCACATGTTCAATCGCCTGGCTCCTTTGTTGAGCCGCTTGCAAAAAAATTTTTAGATTATTTTTAATTTTTTGCTGGCCAACAAATTCGCTTAAATTTTTCGGCCGCAAAGTCAAATCCAACTGCTTGTCGCCGTTGGCTTCTGCGGCGTTAATAATTCTTTCATTAGTATTATCCATATTATTATTTTAACTTTTAAAATCAATTTTGGCAATTAACATTTAAACATCTAAATATACCGTATTAACATCTCAAAAGCCCGTATGTTTATATGTTAAAATGTTTAAATGTTCGTCTCCTCTAATGCCTTTCTAACAATATTTTTAGTCTCACCCGAAAAATCAGCCGAAAGCAGCCATTTTAAAAACTTGGGGTCAGTTTTAACTACTTCAGCTAAAGCCGTATTTCTATATTTAGAAAAGGCAAAAAAAGCTTCCCCATTTTTCCAGTAAAATTTTCTGGCATTATCCATATATGATTCTGGGGAATGCTGGTGAATTTTGTTAATAAAATTTTTATCTCTTATTTCCGTATATTTTTCCAGCTGTTTAACCAAAATTTCAGCCGCAACTTCAACATCACCTAAAGCTGTGTGAGCTTGTTGAAATTTTTTATTGCAATAATATTGATATGCTGCTGAAAGAGATCGCGGCACCATGTGCTGAAATAAAATTCTTGAATCAATAATTTGTGAGATTTCATAATCAAAATCCATACCTACCCTGATAAACTCCCGGCGCAAAATCGGCAAATCAAAATTCATCACATTAAAGCCGCCGTAATAACAATCATTAAATTCATCCCATAATTCTTGCGCTTTTTGCCTAAAAGTAGGTTTTCCCTCTACATCTTTTTTAGTTAATCCGTGTATAGCGGTTGCTTCGCGGGAAATTATCATCTGCGGATCAAACATC
>DAOWHZ010000044.1 GCA_030641105.1 bacterium
ATTCTGATTTTGGAAGAGCTGGAGCATGCTAAAGCTCGGGGAGCCAAGATTTACGCCGAGCTTATTGGTTTTGGCATGACTGGAGATGCCAGCCATATTACTAATCCGGATGTTGACGGCGCAATCAGATGTATGGAGCAGGCGCTAGAGGATGCTCAAATTAAACCAGAAGCGGTTGATTTAATTAATCCTCACGCTACATCTACCCCGGTAGGTGATATTAATGAAGCCACTGCAATCAGAAAGATTTTTAGAGCGGGCAAGGAAAAGCCATTAATCACTGCAAACAAGTCACAGTTAGGCCATTCCTTAGGAGCTGTTGGAGGAATTGAGGCGATTTTCAGTGTATTGTCCATTTATCATGATATTGTCCCGCCGATTTTAAATCTTGATAACATTAATCCAGAGTGTCAAGGATTAAATTATATTCGCGGACAAGCGCAAGAAACCAAAATCAATGTAGCTCTTTCTAATTCCTTTCGCTTCGGCGGCACTAATGCCGCCCTAGTTTTTAAAAAATATACTGAATAACCAATAATCCAAAATCCATAGAATCACAATTCAAGGTTCTATGGATTTTTTATTTTTAATGCGATAAAAATAATTTTTAAGTATTAGACCTGTTGCGTAATTAGTTCCTACTGCAATTTCCATATTTTGGCCAAATTTTCCAAAAATTTTTTCAGCTTAGCTTAGGCTAAACCTCAAAAATTATTTGAAAAATTTGACTCATCCCGCAATCCTGCGGGACGTTCGAAACTAATTACGCAACAAGTCTATTTAGATGGCAGGTTGCCATATTTTAATAATATTGGTAAACTAAAATTATTAAATCTTTTATTTTTCATTTTTAACGCATAATAATAATGCTTTTATGTCAACACAACTAACCACAATTTTATTAATTTTACTTATTTTAGGCATAGCCGCAATAATTTTTTTATTGCTTAGGAAAAAAGAAACAGGTGATGGAGAAAAATTAGTTGCTATGATGGAGCGGCTGTCGCAATTAGCCGAGCAAAACAGGGGGCTGCGCCAAGCCATGGATTCTAAATTGGCGGAAACACACAAAACTACACAGGAGCATTTTGGCAAAACAGCTGGCATGATGCAAAATATTACCCAGCAGACGCAAAAAGCTATGGCTAATGTTCATCAACAAAGCCAGAAAGTTATTACTGAAGTTACAGAAAAGTTAACTAAATTAGATGAAACCAATAAGCAGGTGGTTAATTTTTCCTCACAATTGCAGAATTTGCAGGATATTTTAAAAAATCCAAAACAACGGGGAGTGATAGGCGAATATTATTTGGAAGAAACATTAAAAAATGTTTTGCCGCCTAATTCTTATCAGATGCAATACGGGTTTAAAGACGGCTCTATTGTTGATGCTGTTGTGTTTGTTAAAGAAAAAATTATTCCAATTGATTCAAAATTTTCTTTGGAAAATTATGAAAAGATTTTAAATTGCAAGGATTCAGGCGAGCGAGAAAAATTAGAAAAATTGTTTAAGCAGGATTTAAAAAATAGAATTGACGAGACTTCTAAATATGTCAAGCCAGCGGAAAAAACAATGGATTTTGCTTTTATGTTTATTCCCAGCGAGGCCATTTATTATGATTTGCTTATTAACAAAGTCGGTGCGGTGCAGATTAATACGCGTGATTTAGTTGAATACGCGTTTAAAGACAGGCATGTAATTATTGTTTCCCCCACATCATTTTTGGCTTATTTGCAAACCGTGCTGCAGGGTTTGCGCGCTTTACAAATTGAGGAAAGCGCAAAATTTATCAGGGCTAATGTAGAAAAGCTGGGCCGGCATTTATTAAGCTATGATGATTTTATGAAAAAATTGGGCGTGAGTATGGGCACCAGCGTAAATCATTATAATAACGCTTATAAAGAATTTAAGAAAATTGATAAAGACGTGGTTAAAATTACTGAGGGGGAAGCAAAGGTGGAGCCGATGGCGCTGGAGAAACCGAAAGTAGAGGGGTAAAGAGGTTGTAAATCACTTATTTTACACAAAATAAATAAATATAATATTACACAAATTTTCGCCATTGCCGCCGCCCAGGCATAAATGCCAGGGCTAGATTTTTATTTTTTTAATCCTGCTGAAGCAGGATATTGCTATCAACATTTTACCTATAGCCCGCTTCAGCGGGCTTACAAACCTAATTCATAGCCCTGCCGTTTACGGCTGGGCGGCGGAAGCAGTATATTTTGGGAATTAATAAATTTTATGCCGATAGAAAAAATAGATAATCAAATAGATAAAGAAGACAAAGAAGCACTGTCTTTTTCAGAAATTAAAGAAAAATATTATAGATTAGAGCAAGTATATAAATTATTAAGCGATGAAACTCAAAAGGAATTTTTAGAGCTTTATGCAGAGTTTGATGAGGATGAGGATAATATAAATTTTGAAGATTATTCTAATTTGATTGGGCAAGAGCGTTATACTAGGTTATTTAAAAAAGCAGAAGAAGAGTTAAATGAGAAAAAAGAGATTATTAAAGATTTTGGGGAGATTATTAAAAGCTTGGATATGGAAATTGTAAAAAAATATTTTTCCCAAAATTTTGAGAATTTTAGTAATAATTTATATTGGAAGAAAAATGATTTTTTACTTATTGAATTAACTTCTGGAAATTTTGATTTTGCGCAAAAACTTAATCTAACTGCTTTAAGAGAGTTAATTATTGAATTTAAAAAGTTAAATATTGATCCAGAAGCTGTTGTTAAAAAAGAAAAAGAAAAAGAATTGCAAGAAAGAATATGGGAGAAAAAAAAGAATAAAATAGCAAAAGCCCGGCTTATTAAAAAGTTATCAGAGAAGTTGTTTTATAAACGCAAATTGTTTAATAAAATTTTAACCTTTTTAAAAATTAATAATATTAAAAATACTAAAAGCTTGAATAATTTAAAATTAAAAGATATAGAAAATATAAAAAATTTTTACGACAGAATTGAGGAACGAACTAAAGAATTAGGAGGAGATGTTTATAATGAGGATGATTTATTATTGGGGTTGGAGGAATTAAAATAACTTTTTAAAATAATGCTTAATCAGACTAAAAAAGAAAATAACATCAAGGAGGCAATCATAGAGGTGATTGCTTTTTTTGACTTGTTTGATTATCCATTGACTAGTTGGGAGATATGGATATTTGGAAATTGGAAATTTGGAGACAATCAGGTTAATAAAGTTAAATATCAGGATGTAATCAATGTATTAGAAGGTGAAAAATTAAATAATATTGTAGAACAAAAAAACGGGTTTTATTTTTTTGCTGGCCGTGAAAATATTATTAAAACAAGGATGGCGCGGTATAATTATACTGATAAAAAGATTAAGCGGGCCTTGCGGGTTGCTAAACTTTTTAAATTTATCCCCTGGATAAAAATAATTGCTGTTAGTAATATAATTGGCAGCCATAATTTAAAGAAAAAAAGCGACATTGATTTTTTTATTATTACCGAACCGGGAAGAATTTGGATTACCAGATTTTTTTGCGCGGGGCTGATGGAATTATTAGGCCTGCGCCCCAAAGAAGGAGATGAGCAGGATAAGATATGCCTTAGTTTTTTTGTTAGTGAGGAGGCAATGGATTTACAGGGGTTGATGTTGAGCGGCGGGTCGTCAGAGTCCCCTTGCGCCACCGCTAAAGCTTTAGGCGGCACGCGGTCGGGAGACTCTGACGGAGCAGGAAAGTCCCCCAGCTTAGGCGGGAGAAACTCTGACGAGGCGGAGAAAAATCCGACATCCGACACCCAGCCCCGCTCAGCGGAACTGGGCGGGGTCCGACATCCGACATCCGATAATGATATTTATTTTATTTATTGGTTGGCAGGGTTGGTGTCGATTTATAATAAAGATAATATTTATGAAAAGTTTATAAAGGCAAATAGCTGGCTTAAGGAATATTTGCCAAATTGGCAGACATTGCAGTTAGCGAATCAAAGAGATTCAGGCAAAGGTTTCTCCGATTTTTATTATGATTTAGTTGATTTGCTGTTTGGCGGATTAGAAAAAAATGTAAAAAAATTCCAGCTTAAAAAATTGCCAAAAAATTTAAAAGATTTAATAAATAAAGACACCAGAGTGGTGATAAATGATCAGGTGTTAAAATTGCATGTAAAGGACAGGCGCGAGGAGTATAGGAAAAAGTGGGGGGAGAGGTTGGTGGAGATTGAGATGGAGGGGTGGATGTTGCAGTAACTCCACGTTTTTGTCATTCCGAGCGTAAGCGAGGAATCCCTTGAATATGGATACTAGCATTTTCACGATTAATGCCAAAATCGTGTTTAAGGGATTCCTCGCCTGCGGGCTCGGAATGACAAAAAAAGAGGATTGGAATGACAAAATAAATTTTATGTTTAAAAGAATAGAAAAAATAATTGAATACGGATTATATTTATTGGTTTTCTTGCTGCCGATTCAGACGCGCTGGATTATTAAAGCTGGGGAGAGCGAGTATTTGACGATTAGTTTATATGGAACGGATATTTTATTAATATTATTACTGTCTTTGTTTGTTATTTTTAAATTACAAATCCCAAATCCCAAATCCCAAATCCCAAACAAATCCCAAATCCCAAATCCCAAACAAATCCCAAATCCCAAATCCCAAATCCCAAAATATTGGTGGATTATAGCCGGACTGGATTTAATGATATTTATTTCTATATTTTTTGCTGCTGATAAATTGGTTGCTGTTTATGGCTATGGGAGATTTTTATTGGGAGTTGGTTTGTTTTGGCTCATAGTAAGCGCTCATTATAACAAAATAAAGCTGGTTTATAGTTTATTGGCAGGCATATTTTTACAAGCTTGTTTAGGCATTTGGCAGTTTTTAATCCAGTCAAGTTTTGCCTGCAAGTGGCTTGGCCTGGCGCGGCATAATGCCGGTGATTTAGGCGTTTCGGTAGTTGAGACAATAAGCTCTATAGATGGCATTGCAGAAAGGTGGCTAAGGGCTTACGGGGGATTGGATCATCCGAATGTGTTGGGCGGGTTGTTGGCGGTTGGAATATTGTTGGCGGTAGGATTATTGATTAGAAATTCTAAATCCAAAATCCTAAATCCTAAACAAATCTCAAATAACAAATCTCAAATAACAAATAAAATCCAAAATTATTTACTTCTTACTTTTTACTTCTTACTTCTTACTTCTCTTTTTTTCACTTTCTCCCGCGGGGCTTGGCTGGGATTAACTGTTGGGCTGGCTATGATGCTTTTTATAGCTGTGGTAAAGAAGAATTTAGCAGTTCAAAAAAAAATACTTGAAATAATATTAATTTCAGGTATTTTAATTTTTATTTTATTTAATCAATATCAGGATTTAGTAATGACACGCGTTTCAGCTGGCGCCAGATTAGAAGTTAAATCTAGTGTTGAGCGAATTGAGTCGTACAAAGATTCCTGGGAGCTGATTAAAGATAATTGGCTGTTTGGCGCGGGGATCGGTAATTACACAGTGTACTATGCTAATCTAGCGAATAAATGCAAATCTGTCCCGCTGAGGCGGGACGAATATGCGAATAATAACATAAGACCAAGTTGGTATTATCAGCCGGTGCATAATGTATTTTTGTTGGTTTGGGCAGAAATAGGCATTATAGGATTATTATTTTTTATCAGTTTATTTCTGTTTTCCTGTCTGCGCAGGCGGGCTGTTTTTCGTGTTTTGTTTTCTAAGAACAAGACAGAAGTGGAAAATTTTAATATTCAAAAACTTTCATTATTAGCCGTGCTGCTGGTGATGTTCATGGCTGATCATTGGTGGTGGAGTTTGCATTTTGGCGTTCTATTTTTTTGGCTGGTTTTGGGATTGATGTTGAAAAATGAAGATAAAAAATAAAACAAAATATTGAAGGCGAGATTCGCGAATCTCGCCTTCAATATTTTGTTTTATTTGAATATTTGGCACGAATTTTTTACAAAACCCCAATTTTTTCTTTAACTTTTTTTAATGTCTCTTCCGCAATCGGCTTTACTTTTTCTGCTCCTGCTTTTAATATTTCTTTAACTTCATCATCACTAAAACTATTAAATTTTTTCTGAAACCCTGTTAAAAATTCTGCTACTACCTCTGCTAAGTCTTTTTTAAAATCGTTATATCCCTTGCCTTGATATTTGGCTTCTAATTTTTTAATGCTTTCATTAGATAACAAGGAGTAAATCGTCAGCAAATTTGAGATAGCAGGTTTTTTGTCTTGGTCAAAAATTATTTCTTTGCCTGAATCAGTTACGGCCCGCATGATTTTTTTCTTCGCTACAGCCGGTTCATCAGTTAAGCAGATATAATTAGCCGTACTGTCAGCGCTTTTACTCATTTTTTTTATTGGATCATCCAGCCCCATAATCCGCGCGCTTTCTTTTTTAATTTTTACTTCCGGGATTTTAAAAACTTCGTGCCTTTGGCCTTGCTCATGGCAGGCAAACTGCTGATTAAACCTGCGCGCTAAAGCACGGCATAATTCAACATGCTGGGCCTGATCTTCGCCTACCGGCACTAAATCAGTGTTATATAGCAAAATATCAGACGCCATTAAAACCGGATAATCATACAGGCCCATACTTACAGATTCTTGATTTTTGCCTGCCTTGTCTTTAAACTGCGTCATTTTATTTAAATCAGCCAGGCGAGCAACACAATTTAAGATCCAGGTCAATTCTGTATGCGCGCTGACATCAGACTGCTGAAAAATTACTGATTTTTGCGGATTAATGCCGGAAGCTAAATAAATTTTAACCACATCTAATATTTTTTTAGCCAGATTTTTTGGATCCTGTTTGACTGTAATGGCATGATAATCAACCACGCAAAAAATACAGTTATATTGATCCTGCAATTCCACCCATTGCAAAATAGCGCCTAAATAATTGCCAATATGCAAATTACCGCTTGGCTGGACACCGGAAAATATGATTTTTTTATTTGGATTGTTCATAACTTTATTATAGATGTATTTTTTAAATATGTAAAATCCCGCATTCTGTCTTAAGTCCTGATCTTGATAAATATGTTATATTTGGTAGAATGTATTTATAAGAGGAAATTTTGATTGCAAGAATATTTTTAAACAAGAATAAAAATTATTTACTCTTTTTGAAAAAAATGTGTCAAGACCAGCAAAATAAAATATTTAAAAAATTATTTAATATTAGCGATAAAAAGATCGCTATACTTGGCTTAGGCATTGAGAATTATGCCTTGGTTAGGTTTTTGTTAAAGAAAAAAATTAAATGTGAAATTACGATTTGCGACGCGCGGAAAAATATTGTAGGAACAGGGCATGCCCTGTTCCTACAATATGAAAATATTAAATGGCGATTAGGCAAGAATTATGATGCAAATTTAGATCAATTTGATATTATATTCCGCGTGGCCGGCTATCCATTATTCAAATTGCGTAGGAACAGGGCATGCCCTGTTCCTACGATAATTTCTAGCCCCACAAAATTATTTTTTGAATTATGCCCCACTAACAATATAATCGGTGTAACAGGAACAAAAGGCAAGGGCACAACTTCCGGCTTGATTTATAAAATTCTCAAAGCAGATGGAAAAAATGTTTTCTGGGGCGGCAATATTGGCATTCCAATGTTTGGTTTTATTGATAAAATAAAAAAAGATGATTGGGTGGTTTTGGAATTGTCCAGTTTTCAGTTGGAAGATATGGATGTCAGCCCAAAAATTGCTGTTATCACGAATTTTTATAAAGAGCATCTTGCGCCGGCTGATCCGAATAATCCGAATTATCATCGGTCATTAGCTGATTATTGGCAGGCGAAAATGAATATTGTTAGGTGGCAGGGGAAAAATGATAAGGCCGTGATAAATGCAAAATGCAAAATGCAAAATGCAAAATTACAATTTAAAATGCAAAATTTAGGATTAAAAAATAAGGTTATTTATTTTGATAAATCTAATTTAAAAAGTAAATTAATTGGCGAGCATAATAAAAAAAATATTGCGGCGGCGGTTGAGGTTGCCAAATTAGTTGGCGTGAAAAATGAAATAATAAAAAAGGCTGTTGCTGGTTTTAAAGGGTTAGAGCACAGATTAGAATACATTAGAACTGTCAAAGGAGTAAAATATTATAATGACAGTTTTGCAACTACGCCAGAATCAGCTATTACCGCTTTAAAGTCTTTTAGCCAGCCGATTATTTTATTAACAGGCGGAGCTGACAAGGGCAGCTGTTTTAAACAATTTGCTAAAGAAATAAAAAAAAGTGTTAAATTTGTTGTTTTATTAAATGGTGAAGCTACGCCGAGATTAAAAAATGAATTAATAAAAGTTGGTTATCCAAAAAGTAAAATGCAATTAGTTTATAATATGAAAGACGCTGTAAAAGCAACGCATGAAAATACAGATAAAGGCAATATAGTTTTATTATCAACAGCTTGCGCCAGTTTTGGCATGTTTAAAAATTATAAGGAACGCGGGGAATTGTTTAAACAAGAGGCAAAAAGGTTAAAATAAAAAAACAAAACCACAATAGGCTTTGTTTAAAAAAGTTTTCGCGAATAAATTGATTTGTTTTATTAATTTTCTTCTTCTGTTTCTTCGTCTTCTTTTAACTCAGACAATTGCGCAGGATGTAAACTGATTATTTCCAACTCTGCTTCGCAATTAATGCATTCCACTAAATCATGTTCATAAGCTCCATCTTCAATAATTACATCACTGTTGCAGATCGGACATTTAGATGTTTGCATAATTGGTTGATTGATATATTAAGTTATTTATAATTTTATTTTAGCATATAAGCTATTGGATTACAATAAAATTGTTATGGGTTAAATTAGTTAAATTAGTTAAACTAGTTATGAGCCATACATCCGATATAACTAAGAACTAATTTAACTAATTTAACAATAATTTTTGAAATTAGTATAAATATTTATGATCATCTTTTTATACGGCGAGGACACTTACCGGAGCCGGCAAAAATTAAAACAGTTAAAAGAAAAATTTATCCGCGAGGTTGATCCAAGCGGGTCCAGTTTAACTGTGCTTAATGGCGAAACAGTTAAAATGAAACAAATAGGCGAATCAATCGGACCCGGCACTTTATTGGCTAAGAAAAGAATGATTATTATTGAAGATTTGTTTACCAATAAAGACCAAACGATACTTAATAAAGTTTATGAGTATTTAAAGAATAAAAAATCAGAAGATAATATAGTTATTTTCTGGGATCATTCAATTAAAACTAAAAAAACAAGGAATAAAGAAGCGCCTGTCAAAATTGACGCGGCAGGCAGAGAAAGGCCCTTGGCTAAACAGCAATCGCAGTTATTTAAATTTTTGGACAATAAAAAATACGCCCAGCAGTTTAATCAGCCGTCTAACACCGAGGCAACGGCTTGGACCAAGAAAGAAGCGGAAAAGCGGGGAGGCAAAATTACTTATCAGGCGGCGCAACTCTTAACCAGCTTGGTTGGCTCTGATTTGTGGCAGATAAATAATGAAATTGATAAATTATTAAGCTATAAATTGAGCCGTGAGCCAAAATTAACAAAAGGTGGCGAAATTATTTCTATTGAAGTTGAAGATGTGGAAATGTTAGTGCGAGGCAGTTTTGATGAAAATATTTTTGCTTTAACCGATGCTATAAGCAATAGAAATAAAGTTATAGCAACTAAACTGTTTGAAGAACAAATTGAAGCAGGTCTGGCTGATGCTTATTTAATTAATATGATAGTCAGGCAATTCAGGATACTGCTGCAAATCAGACAAGCATTAGATTCAGGCATGAGCTCGCGTAAAATGATCAGTACTCTAAAACTTCATCCTTTTATTGTGCAAAAAGGCATTAACCAAGTGCGCAGGTTCAATTTAGATTCATTAAAAAGCATATTAAGCAAGCTGGTTGAGATAGATTTTAAAATGAAAACAGGACGAGCTGATGCCAAGACGATGTTGAATTTATTGATAGCGAAAATTTAGTATACAAAAACCCCGTTATTCGGAGCTTTTGTTAACGGCAGTTGATTTACAAAGAACGATATTGATTATAGCTCTAAGTGCTGCGCCAGCACTTAGAGCTAAAACAATTAAATTAAAAAATAAAAACTGTAATAAATTTAACTGGAAATTATTACAGTTTTTATATTAAGCTTTTTGGGCTTTATTTAATCTTTGATATAGCCGCGATTTTTTTCTATCGCAAGTATTTTTTTTAATTATTCCTTTTTGCGCGGCCTTATCAAGCGCTTTTAAAGTTTGCGCTACCAATCCCTTGGCTTGAGCATCTTTTGCATCAATCACTTTGCGGCTTTTCTTGATCAATGCTTTTATATTATCTTTAATTTTTTTATTGCGAATTTGTTTTTTAACATTTTTACGCAATTCTTTTTTAGCTGATTTAGTGTTTGGCATAGTTTTTTAGTGGTTATAATGCTAAATGAAATGAAAAGTTTTTTAAGCCATTAATATCTATCTATCTTTTAAAAGGGTATCTGGTGATCAGGCGATCAGGGAAAGGATATCAGGATATCGGAATATCAGGGAAAATTTAACACCTGTTATCCTGATGCCCCGACACCCTTTCCCTGATAACCAGATTAAACTGATAAACTTTTTAATAAAATAATTATCTTATTTCATTTGGCATATAATCTTTAATTACTTATCAGTCAATCAATTAATTAGTTGGTGGGTGTGAGAACTTTTTTATCTTACCATAGTTTTTTTTATTATTCAAGTGCTTTATTATTTGCTTTAGTTAGATATAATTTTATGGTTAGAAAAATGATTGAGAAAAATATTATTATTAAACTTACAATTTGCGGAAAACGCAAGCCGAGAATTACATAAGTTGGATCTAGACGGATGAATTCTATGGAAAAGCGGAGCAGGGAATATAGGATGAAGTAAGAAGTAAGAAGTAAGAAGTAAGAAGTGTTGTTAAATTTTTGTTTTTTGACAATCCATATATGAGCATAGATTAGAATAAAAAAAATCAATAAATTGCCGATGCTTTCGTATAAAAAAGTAGGGTGGAAAAATTCATTGCTAATATATTCAATTGGCCGGTTGGCCAAATCAATGGGGATGCTCCAGGCAAGCTTGGTTGGCTTGCCAAAAAGTTCCTGGTTAAAATAATTGCCCCAGCGGCCAATGGCTTGGGCCAGAGCTAAGCCAGGCGCGATGATTGATGACAAAAGCCAAAAATTGTACTGATGCTTTTTAGAAAAACGCCAAATTATAACAATTCCAGCCAGTATCGCGCCATGAATCGCCAAGCCGCCCTGCCAGATTTTAATCGCATCAATCGGATTACTTAAGTAATATTGTAATTCAAGCAGGATATGATACAAGCGCGCGCCAATTACGCCGCCAATAATCAGCCAAAAAGCCAAGTCAATAATTGTTTCTTTTTTGATTTTGTAATAATCAGCCAATTTTAATGTTATAAAAATCGCTGCTAATATTCCTAAAACAATAAAAAGACCATACCAGTAGATGTTGATTGGTCCGAGGGAAATTAGGATTGGGTTGGGGTGGGAAGTGTGGAGGAAGTTTATGTAACTCATAACACGTAATACGTAACTCGTAACGGTTAAGGTTTAAATGAAATGAGAGAGGTTAATTTTTGAAATCCCAAATTACAAGCACCAAATAACAAACAAATTTCAATTTCCAAAATTCCAAAACCTGAATTTTTAATAGCTAAAATTAGCTTTATTGATGTTTGGAATTTAGATTATTGGGATTTGATATTTGTTTGTTATTTGGGATTTGATATTTGGAATTTATACACAAAAGGGTCTCTAATTTCATTTGAGCCTTAACCCGTAACCCGTAACTTAAAAGGTGTTATGCGTTACGCGTTACGTGTTTTGCGATTTTCGGTTTTTAATATGGCCATAGTTGTTTTAACAACTGTATCAGGAATTAAAGAAATACTGTCTATGCCGCATTCAACTAAAAACTGGGCAAAGTCAGGATAATCACTTGGCGCTTGCCCGCAAATGCCGATTTTAGTATTAGTACGGCGCGCCGCATCAATTACATATTTAATCAAAGCTTTAACAGCATTATTCCGTTCATCATAAACATGGCTAACCAAAGAGCTGTCGCGATCAACTCCTAAAGTTAATTGCGTTAAATCATTAGAGCCGATTGAAAAACCGTCAAACAGCTGGGCAAACTGTTCTGCCAAAATAACATTAGAAGGTATTTCAATCATGCAGTATAGCTCAAAGCCATTTTTCCCTTGCCCGCCTGAGCCATCTGGCCGGGCTTGCCCGCCTGATTTATTTGGGCGGGCGCGCTTTAGCCCATTGTCAGCTAAAATTTTTATTACTTTTTTGGCTTCTTCTATTGTACGGCAAAAAGGAATCATAACTTTAAGGTTGGTTAAGCCCATTTCGTCTCTGACTTTTTTTAATGCTTTACATTCTAAAATAAAAGCCGGTTTGAATTTTTCATCATAAAATCGGCTGGCCCCTCTCCAGCCAATCATTGGATTGGATTCTGTCGGCTCGTATTCTTTGCCGCCGATTAAATTAGCGTATTCATTGGTTTTAAAATCTGACAGCCGCACAATTACATCCTTTGGATAAAAAGCCGCGGCAATTGTGGCCACGCCTTCAGCCAGCTTGTCCACAAAAAATTGCTTTTTACCTGCCTGCGCAGGCAGGTCTTCATAACCAATTGTCAAATCATTAATTTGTTTTTGTATTTTTACATCCCTGATTTTAGCATAATTAATTAATGCCAACGGATGAATTTTAATAGCATTGTTAATTATAAATTCTACCCTAGCCAAGCCAACGCCGTCATTAGGAATAAAAGAAGCTGAAAAAGCCAAATCCGGCTCCCCAAGATTCATCATTACTTTTGTTTTTGGCCGCTTTAGATTTTTAATGTTTGTTTTTTTAACTTTGAACGGCAATATCCCCTGATAAACAAAGCCCTCTTCACCTTCAGCGCAGCTAACTGTAATTTTTTGTCCTGATTTTACTTTGTTAGAAACATTGTTAGTGCCGACAATGCAAGGAATACCTAATTCGCGGGACACGATTGCGCTATGGCAAGTGCGGCCCCCCTTGTCTGTTACAATGGCAGAAGCGATTTTCATAATCGGCTCCCAGTCAGGGTCAGTAATATCTGTAACCAGGATTTGGCCTGGCTTGAATTTGCTTATTCCTTTTATGGCCATAATTTTATTAGCTGTGCCGGCGCCGATTTTACTGCCAACACTGCGGCCAGTCGTAATAACTTTACTTTTGCGTTCCAATTTGTAATCTTCTAAAATATTATAATCCCTGATACTGTGGATTGTTTCCGGCCTGGCTTGGATTATGTAAAGCTGTTTGTCTTGACCATCCAAAGCCCATTCAATGTCCATGGGCTTTTTATAATGTTTTTCAATAACCATGCCCCATTCTGCCAGTTGAACAACTTGCTCATTTGTTATTGACTGCTTATGCTGTTCAGCCGGGCTTACCCGGATATCTTTAACTGGATTTTTTGGATCATTATTATAAACCATTCTTAATATTTTTTTGCCGATTGTCTTAGAAATTATAGCTTTAGTTGGCTTAAAAACATAAAATTCATCAGGATTTACTTTACCCTGAACAATGTTTTCACCCAAGCCATAAATTGAATTTATTAAAACCACATTTTGAAAACCGGATTCAGTATCAATAGTGAACATAACGCCGGAGCTGGCCAGGTCAGACCGCACCATTTTTTGCACCCCGACTGATAAAGCGATTTTAAAATGATCAAAACCCTTGTCAACGCGGTAGGAAATGGCGCGGTTGGTAAATAAAGAGGCAATACATTTGTGAACCGCTTTAATCAGCTGCTTCTCGCCTCTAATATTTAAGAATGTTTCCTGCTGGCCGGCGAAACTGGCATCGGGAAGATCTTCAGCTGTGGCTGATGAGCGGACAGCAACGTCCAGACCTCCTCTCAACCTCTCCCCCCTGCCCCCTCTCCTAATTAGGAGAGGGGGAGATGCCGAAGGTGTCGGGGGTGAGGTATATTCTTCGGATAGTTTATGATATGCGTTTATGATTGCTTTTTCTAGATCTTTTGGGAATTCTGCGGACAGGATTGTTTTTCTGACTTTGGCGCCGCGGCGCATTAAGTCAGTTACATTATGCGTGTCAAGCCCTTTTAGGATTTGCTTGATTTGTTTTTTTAGCCCGGCTTTGGCCATTAAATAATTATAAGCATAAGAAGTAGTGGCAAAACCATTAGGCACGCGCACGCCTTTATTGGCAAGCTTTCTGTACATTTCACCCAAGGAAGCGTTTTTACCGCCAACTTGGGGAACATCTTTGATTGAGAGTTGGTTGAAGAATTTGATGAAATTGGACATGTTTGAAATTTGAAATTTGAAATTTGAAATTTGGAAAAAACCACTTTAATCAGCGGCTAATTTCCAATTTCTAATTTCCAATTTCTGTTAGTTAAAATTTGAACTTACCACCAAACTTGCCGATTATCGGCAGTTCTTTTTCTTGCCCATTATTCGCATTCATTATGCCAATAATAATAAGGACAAAAACAGCGATTTGCCAGATAGGTATGAGCCAAATAAGGACAAAGGTCATGCTTAGAACAATGCTGCCGGCTAAACTGATAATCAATAGCGCCAAGGCCTGTTTTACATGGTACTTGGCAAAATTGTTTTTTTTCATTTTTTCATCCACAAAATACCAGATTATGCCTATCAACAAGTAGGCAAGCATAGCGCAGATTTTACCTTGTTGAATTTCAGTTGTTGATGTTTTGTTGTTGTTTGTCATAGATTTTTTTATTAAATTTATTAGTTAAAACATTTAAACATGCGAGTATGTTGGTATATTAAGATGTTAAAATGTTAATATGATATTATTATAATAGCATAAATTTTGTTATAATGAAAATACGCCCCGCCCCTCGCGAGGAGCGGGGTAAATTTGACAGTTTATTGGAAATAATATAAAAATAAAACAATCAGCAGGTGTGGTGGAATTGGTATACACGCATGGTTTAGGACCATGTGGAGCAATCCGTGCGGGTTCAAGTCCCGCCACCTGCACAATAATTTTTAATTAGCAGGGATTTATAAGATTTATAAGATAATGCAATATAATGGCTTTAACAGCCATTTTTTTATTTGCCAAAATTACTAATACAAGCAAAAGTTTTAGTCTTTCTGTGACAATAGATAATAATAGAGTAATATAATATATTATAGATAATAATAATATAATATAGTATATTATAGTAAATAATAATATAATATAGTATAATATAGTAGATTATTACATTATATCGTTGACAATGGATGACAAAATAGTTTATAATAAGAAGTAAGACGATGGAGTG
>DAOWHZ010000067.1 GCA_030641105.1 bacterium
AGTGGGAGAGGGGCTGCCTGCCTGCGCAGACAGGGGGGTGAGGGCAATTCCCGGATTAACCACTCCAACTTTATCTTCTTGTTTATTGCCAACAAACTGTTTAACCAATTCCGCTGTGTAACTATTGCCGCAAATTATATATTTTGCATTATTTAAAATCTTTTTTGCCAGCCATTTTTTTCTTTGGCTACGTAAAGCATAAGTAAAATCCATACCATGCAAAAATACAGAATATGGTATTTTAGTTAACTTAGCTACAAAATAAGTAACAGTCCCTAATGGCAAGATATGGCCAACTAAAACACGCTCAATCTTTTGTTTTTTGATTGTACGCCAAAGCTGCCAGATTGCCGACAGCCATTTTGGCCAAAGATAATTTTTAATTAAATTATTATTGTTATTATGCAATACAGAAATATCTTTTTGGTCAGGCCAATATTTAACAATATTTTCGTAATAATTCGCTACTCCTCCTTTGAATGGAGGATATTCCAATGTAAATAATAATGTTTTCATTTTATTTCAAGCACCGAGTGCTGCGGTAGCACTCGGTGCTGATAATGCTATAAATTACGCTCTCCACGAAACGACTGCCAAATACTTATTATATCTTCTTTTTTAAACCCTCCAAACAAAAACAATAAAACAAAATAAGCCATACCGGAAATTGCCGCAACAATAAATACATTAAGTAAAGATTTTAAATAAAATGCTATGAATCCCATAGCCACTACTGCGATGACAACTTTTAAAAATGTTGAAATTATTTTCATGGGGCGAATTTTTATTATTTTTGGCACCCAGATCATGCCTAATAAAAACATTAATAAATTAGTTGCTACTACTGTGATGCTGGCGCCAACCGCCTGAAATTTGGGAATTAATATTATATTCATTGCTACGCTGGCAAATAAAGCAATTCCCATGTTCCTAGTGTTAATTTTTTGCCTGTCGCAGGCATTAAGCAAAGAGCCAATAGGAAAATTAAGAAAAATAAAAAGCAGAGAGCACATGATTAATTGCAAAGGCAGAATAGCCGCAGTGTAGTCGGATTTAAAAATCAAAACAATTTTATCGGCTAAAACTATAATACCCACCGCAATGGGCAAAGATATAATTATTAAATAATTCATTGCCCGCTCAAAACTGACAACTAACTGTTCTTTATTGCTGGCCCAGTATGAAGCAAAGGCCGGATAAAGTGAAGCCATAAAAGCCATGGGTAAAAACTGCAGGGCAAAAATTATTTTAAAAGCTATTTGGTAAAGTCCAACATATTTATCACCGGCCAAAACAGATAACAACACTGTATCAAGGTACATATATAATTTCTGGAAAACACCAAATAAAGCGAAAGGAATAGCGATTTTAATAATCGTTTTTATTAATTGCGGATTAATGACTGGCTTTAACTTAATTCTCCACTTAAATTTAATCAAACTGATTGAATAAATAAAATTAAAAACGCTTGCGGCAACAAGCGCTCCTATTAACCAGCGCAAGCCCATGCCAAAATGCAAAACTGTTAAGCCAAATGATAAAATAATCAACTGAAAAATAATTGCGGCAATGCTTTCAAAAAATAAATTATGAAAACCGCGGATAGTTGCAAAAAAGGTCAAGGTAAAAGAATCAAGGATCATGCAAATTGCTGAAAGATAAACTAAATGTTTGGTTAATTCCGGGTAACCCATTAAATTAATTAAAATAACAACAGCCAATAAAGAAAAAATGGCCAAAGGAATTTTAATAACCAAAATACTGCTTAGAAGATTTTGCGCCTTATCCTTGGCTTTAGCAACTTCCCTTATCAGCACACTAGCCAAACCCAAATCAATAAAAATAGCAAAAATTGCTGTAAAAGAAATTGCAAAATAATATTTACCTAAATTTTCAGGACCTAAAGCCCTGGCAATTAAAGTAAAATAAGTAAAAGAAATTATTTTTTGAAAAATTAGAGCGAAGGTATAATAGGATGTATTTTTGGCAATGCTAGCTATTTTTGTTGACATAAAATGACTATATTAAAATCCTTAACAATAAATATATTATAACTTAAATTAATCAATAATAAAACCCCGCAAAATTTAAATTTTTACCTTAATTATTTTGCCAACCACATCAGTGGCTATTTGCGTTAAATCTGTGGCTATTTGTTTTGTCCCAAACTCAATATCAAAATAATATTCAGTTTTACCTTTAAAATTATTGCTTTTCCTGTTTTCTACTAACACATCCAATTCTCTGCCAATAAATTTTTTTCTATAATCATCTTCCAAATTTTTGCCTAATCCTCTTAATTTTTTTGCCCTTTTCTCTATTTCTTCTTTTTTTGCTTTTCCAGACATTTTAAACGCCAGGGTCTTTTCATGAACTGAAAAAGGAAAAACATGCAAGCGGCTGAATTTAATTTTTTTTACAAAATTATAAGTTTCTTTAAAGTCTTTTTCTGTTTCGTCCGGGAAACCAACAATCACATCAGTTGTAACAGTAATGTCAAGCATTGCTTTTCTTATTTTTCTTATTTTATTTTCAAAATAGTTTTTATCATATGGTCTGTTCATTGATTTTAAAATCTTATCGCATCCTGACTGCAAAGGAATATGTAAATGCTTACAAATTTTTTTATTAGCCGCCATTAATTTAATTAATTCATCACTCACTTCCGTAACCTCAATTGAACTCAATCTAATCCTGCCCAAATCTTTAATCTTGATTAATTTTTTTATTAAACCAGCCAATCTCCCCTCTCCTGTTCTAGGAGAGGGGTTGGGGGTGAGGTACAATCCAAGGTGTATTCCGCACAACACCACTTCCCTATACCCTGCTTCAATAGCTTGCTTAACTTCATTTATCACTTCTGTTATTGGCCTGCTACGCAATTTGCCCCGCGTATAAGGAATAATGCAATATGAACAAAATTGCTCACAGCCGTCTTGAATTTTAATAAAATAACGGGAACGATCACTTTTTGTCATTCTGAACTGAGCGATAGCGGAGTGAAGAATCTCAGGAAATTCGCATAAATGTTGTATTTTAATGATCAACTTATCCAACTCCCCTACTCCCCAAACAAAATCAGCATCTAATTTTTCAACTTCATCTCTATAAGCCACTGACCAACAACCCATCACCACAATTTTCGCTTTTGGATTTTCTTTTCTTGCTTTATTTATCATTCGTTTGCATTTATGAATAGCTGTTTGAGTAACGCAGCAGGTATTAATAATTGCGATACAGGCCTGCTTATCAACCAGATCAAAACCGGCAGAAATCATTTTTCTGCATAAATCAGAAGAATCATATTGATTAACTTTACAGCCAAGCGTATAGATTTTGAATTTTGGCTTTGCCATATTTTTATTATTAGAAATTACGTGTTTGCTCTCCATTTTGTCATTCCCAACTTGATTGGGAATCCAGGGGTGAGCCGCAGGAATGTAGTGCTAATAATAAACATTTATAGCAAGTATTTCCACTATTCATTCCTGGATTCCCGCTTTCGCGGGAATGACAAAAAAATGTTGAAACGCGTAATTCCTAATTATAACAAAAATTCCCGCATGCACGGGAATTAAACTGGAGCCGAGGAGAGGACTCGAACCCCCGACCAATAGTTTACAAAACTACTGCTCTACCAACTGAGCTACCTCGGC
>DAOWHZ010000062.1 GCA_030641105.1 bacterium
AGATTTAACTCATCCATAAAATAAATAGTTGTTGCCATTAGCAGGGAAGCGATCAATGCCTTCCCTGCTATTTTTAAATTTGGAAAAAATTTAGCATACTTCCAAACTATATATAAAGAAGCTAAAGCGATAATAAGCTCGCTGTAAATAGTAACCCACGCGGCGCCAAAATATGAATATTTAGGAATAAAAATCAGATACCCAGCAACAGCCGTGATCGCAGTAAAAATATATACTCCTATTATTTTTTTCTGTTTATTGATCGCTATGATCGCGTGAGAGAACATACATCCAAGAAAAATAATTCCAGACGCTAAAATTAAAATTTTCAAAACAGCGCCAGAATCCGCGAATTCATTACTGCCAACTAAAACCATAATTTTTTTAGCGGTAAATTGCGCTCCAATAATTAATGGGACAGCTACAATAGCCATAAAATTAAATGATCTTTGCAAAGCATTATTAAAGCCTTGTTTATCCTCGGCGATCCAGCGAGTAGTCATAATCGGTAGAACAATTCCAGCGAACATAAACGGAAAAGTGATTAAAATATCAATAACTTTATAAGCGGCTCCATAAATACCAACATCTGACTGGCTTTTAAACAGCGACAAAATTAGTATGTCCGCTTTTAAATAGATCAAATTAAAGAAAATTGTTAAAGCTAATGGCCATGATCTCTTAATAATTTTTTTCCACAGCAGTCTATCAAAACTTAATTTGATGCGCGCGAATTTGCGTGAAAATTGGAAATGAAGCAAAAAACTTATAGCGCTTGAAGCTACCGTAACTGTCATAATATGAATTAAGCCTAAATCAAACTGCCAAACCATTATTATGCCTAATAACAAAACAACTCTGCCGACAACTTCCGCGATAGCAACTTTATCCATTCTTAATTTTTTTTGAAACAACCCTACTAAAATTTGATTTAAGGCAATAAAGAAGAACGAAAACGCGGTAACTGCTACTCCTAATTTTATTATTGGATCATACGGCAAAAAAAGCACAGCCAATGGCGCTAATCCCAAAAATATAATTGCTGAAACAAGCCGCAAACTAAAAAGATTGCTTAAAATTTTACGCTCTTCTTGGCTGGAAACATTTGAAATCATTTGAACAGTGACCAATGTTAAGCCAAAATCCGCGACAATGGCAAAAAATGACAAGAACGTAATAATTATGGTATATTGCCCAAAACCTTCCGCGCCCAAATAACGAGTCATTATAACCACTGTAGCCAATCCTAAAACAGTAGCAATAACCTTGCTAATGGTTTGAATTATTGTATTGTAAGCAACTTTTTGTGATAAACGCATAACACATAACGCGTAACGCATAGCGCGTAACGCATATGATTGAATTTTTTGATAATTTTAGGTATAATTATATTAATGCACTAATTGAAATCATTAAAAAATAAAACATGGTTTGGAAATTGGAAATTCATTGAAAATTGAAAATTTAATTATATTATAATTATAGCACAAAAAATATGAAAATTACTAAAAAACATCTCTTAAGCATTATAATACTAACTGTAATATTCTCCGCGCAATTTATTTTAGTATTTAACAATACTGCTAACGCGGATAGTTTATTAGATACGGTTAAAGAGGGTGGATTAGAAAAAATTGGAAGCGGGGCATATGACACAGCTGGGGAACCTACCGATATTAGGCAAACAATAGTAAATATTATTAAAGTTTTTTTAACATTTCTTGGACTAATATTTGTTGTTCTGATCTTATTTGCCGGATACACGTGGATGACTTCTCAAGGCAATGATGATAAGATCAATGAAGCAAAATCACGAATGAAAACAGCCATTATCGGTTTAATAATTATTATAGCTTCTTATTCTATTACTGTCTTTATGTTTGACGATGTGAGGAAAGCTATTACTGAAGAAGTCTGGTAATAATATATGTTTAAAAATATTAAAAGAATAAAAAAAGCATTTTTTATTTTAACTATTTTTCTGTTTTTTATTTTTATATTAAGCAGGGGGCATATTTATAAAAAAAATGAATTAGAGTATGGAATTACTTTTTCGCAAAAAAAATGCGAAGAATTAAATTTAAACTGGAAACAGGTCTATTTAGCCGCGTTAGACGAATTAAAAATTAAAAAATTGCGTATTGCGGCATATTGGGATGAAATTGAAATATCTGATAATCAATTTATTTGGGATGATCTAGATTGGCAAGTAGCGCAGGCAAGCGATAGAAATTCGGAAATTATTTTAGCGGTAGGCGGCCGTTTGCCAAGATGGCCTGAATGCCATTTCCCTGAATTGACAAATGGGCTTACTAAAAAACAGAGAGAAGAAAAAACATTAAATTATATTAAGGAAGTTATTGATAGATACAAAGATAACAAACAGATTGTGGCGTGGCAGATTGAAAATGAACCGTTCCTATCGCATTTCGGCGAATGCCCAAAGTTGGACAAGAATTTTTTAGATGCTGAAATCGCTTTAGTCCGCAAATTAGATAATCGCCAAATTATTATAACTGATTCAGGAGAATTGTCCATTTGGGTTCCTGCCGCGAAACGAGCCGACATCTTTGGAACGACTATGTATCGCGACACTTATTCAAAACACCTAAAAAGATATATCCATTATCCAATCGCCCCAGGATTTTTTCGTTTTAAACAAAATATAGCCAAAATTTTTGCTAATCCCAAAAAATGGATCGTGATTGAACTGCAAGCAGAGCCATGGGGACCTAAAGCCTATCATTTATTAAGCCAGGAAGATCGCGACAGAACAATGACTTTGCAAAAATTCAAAGAAATTATAGAATTTGCCAGTAAAACAGGCTTTAAAGAATTTTATTTATGGGGAGTTGAGTATTGGTATTGGGAGAAAAAAGTTAATGGGAATGATGGGATGTGGGAGGAAGCAAAAAAGTTATTTTAAATGAGAAGCGGCAAACATTAGATTATAAATATCAAATATCAAAGCTCAAATATCAAATCAAATCCAAAATCCAAATGACAAAATTTGGCATTAAGTCATTTGACATTGAATTGATATTTGGATCTTGATATTTGGAATTTTATTATAAACTTGTATGTCTAAAAATACTAAAATTTATACCATCGGAATAGACATAGGCGGCACCAAAATGAGCGCTGTTCTTTTTGACGGGGAAAAAGTTATTGCTGATTATAAGCTTGCGACTCCAAAGGATAACATAGATCATTTTATGATTATGCTGAACGCGCTGGTTGAGCCGCTTATTGAGAAAGCGAAAGAAAACAAAATTAAAATCAGCGGCATAGGATTAGGCGTTCCC
>DAOWHZ010000018.1 GCA_030641105.1 bacterium
AAAAGGCCCCGTGAAGCTTTACTAGAGCTTGGCATTGGGTTATGGCTATGCATGTTCAGAATAGGTGGGAGATCTTCGGATCACCAGTGAGATACCACCCTTGTATATTTGTAATCCTAACCCTTGGCCTTGAATCAGGTCAGGGAACAGTGCCTGGTGGGTAGTTTGTCTGGGGCGGATGCCTCCAAAAAAGTAACGGAGGCGTTTACAAAGGTTGGCTATCCCGGGATGGAAATCCGGGAAATAGTGTAAAGGCACAAGCCAGCTTTACTGCAAGACTCACCAGTCGAGCAGTTGCGAAAGCAGAACTTAGTGATCCGACCGTACGATATAGGACGGCGGAAGCTCAACGGATAAAAGTTACTCCGGGGATAACAGGTTAGTCGCGCCCAAGCGTCCACAGCGACGGCGCGGTTCGACACCTCGATGTCGGCTCGTCACATCCTGGGGGTGTAGAAGCTCCCAAGGGTTGGGCTGTTCGCCCATTAAAGTGGCACGCGAGCTGGGTTCAGACCGTTTAGAAGCTAAAGTATTTGGCTTTTAAACCATCTGAACCCGAGGAGACATTATAAACGGCGGCTTTCACGAGTAATCGTGATTGAAAAAGTTGACTCATATCGGTGAAGTCCTATCATACATTTGAATTTTAACCTGTCGTATGTTAGGATAATACCGAGGGAAGTTGATTATGTCTAAAGCAATAACTACAATTAAAAGAGCGTATTTAGCTGGTTTTCTTGATGGAGACGGAAGTATTTATGTAAGATTAAAACCAAACACAACATATAAATTTGGGTTTCAGGTTTCTCCTTATATAATACTTTTTCAGTCAAAAAAAGAGAAAGAAAATTTTAATAAAATATGTTCAATAATAAATTGTGGTTATATGCGCGAAAGAAAAGATGGAATATTAGAATATACTATTAACAGAAAAAATGAAATCGTTAATTTTCTAAATCTCGTAAGCCCTTATTTGATTTTAAAGAAGAAACAAGCAAAATTAATGGTTAAGATATTGAACAAGAAAGAAAAAGTAAAAAGTAAAAATGATTTCCAGAAATTAATGGAATTGACAGAACAATTTAGAATACTAAATTATTCTAAAAAACGAAAAAGACATAATTTAACCCCGTAGAGACTGATCCTTTAATGGAGAGGGTGATGCTATGTAAAAAAATTATGCATTACCAAAACGTCAACCTCCCGTAATATTGCGGGATGATGGTATAGTCCAATACATTTAGTGATAAGTGATAATATGCGTAAGACAGGTCGGTCTCCTATCCACTATGGTCGTGGAAACTTGAAGAGTCCCTTTCCTAGTACGAGAGGACCGGAAAGGACAAAGCTCTAGTGTACCAGCTGTTCCACCAGGAGCATTGCTGGGTAGCTACCTTTGGTTTGGATAAGCGCTGAAAGCATCTAAGCGCGAAGCCGTCTCTAAGATTAGGTTTCATAGGTTTCCGGGAGACTACCGGATTGATAGGCTCTAGGTGTAAGCGCGGCAACGCGTTTAGCCGAGGAGTACTAATAAACCATTTGATTTTCCCACATTTTTGATTTTAACGTTATCGCCCTTTGGGCGAGCCGCACTACAAATGCGGCACATGCGAATTATGTTTATAGATTGAATTGCAGTGCTGGGCGAAAAAGGCAGGGGTTCATGAGAGAAGCTGGTAAATGCTTCTGAACCCTTAAAATGTCAAAGGACATTTCAGCCCAGCACTATTTCTCTTTTTAATTATGGGCACTGTAATTCAATTTATTGTAAAAAACACCATTGTTCTGGTGGTTTTAGCAAAGGTGCTACACCTGTTCCCATCCCGAACACAGAAGTTAAGACCTTTAGCGCTGATGATACTTAGGTTTTAACCTTGGAAAAGTAAGTCGCCGCCAGAACAATGGTGTTTTTTTGTTTCGCATTTTTTGAGTAGAGATAACTTTTGAAACAAAAAATTTAAAATATTTTTTATAAATTATTGCTCAAAAGGTGCAAGGTTTATCAATAAAAACCATCATGGCTATACCAAGATGGTTTTTGTTTTTGTGTATTTTATAATTAGCTGTTTAGATTGAACCATACGAAAGCCATCCTATAGCTAAAATTGCGGCAAGAGTAACTGTGAAAATTGCTAAAACAACAGCGTAAAGAATAATGTCGTATGCTTTTACTTTTTTCATAAATTTTTAATTATTTATCTTTAAAAAAGTTGTTAACATATATTTATATTATACTATATTTTTTAAATTTTTAAAATAGTTTAATGTTGTTTTACAAGGAGTTTGTAATAAATTTTTGTTTGCTTAATTTTTTTTAAGATGATAAAGTAAAAATATGCAACAAATTGCGGATTTGCATATCCATTCCAAATATTCCCGCGCTTGTTCGCCGCGGTTAACACTGCCCAATATTGATAAAACCTGCCGCATTAAAGGCGTGGATATTATTGCTACCGGGGATTTTACATATCCAGAGTGGTTTTCTGATATTAAAAATTTCCTCACCCCCAGCCCCTCTCCCCGCAATGGCTGCGGGGAGAGGGGAGCTAAGGATTCTGGCTTGTATATATTAAAAACAGCAGAAGATGAAAAAATTAAATTTTTACTTTCTACTGAATTGGCTTTGATATACAAAAAAGGCGATAAAGTCAGGCGAATACATATTATGGTGCATGCGCCGAATATTAAGCAAGCTGAAGAATTAAATAAATATTTGGATAAAAAATATAATATTAGATCTGACGGGCGGCCGATTTTAGGCATGCCTGCTGAAGAATTGGTAAAATTATGCTTATCAATTCATCCTAAATTTTTAATTTACCCGGCTCATATCTGGACGCCATGGTTTGCTGTGTTTGGCTCTAAATCCGGTTTTGATTCTATGGAAGAATGTTTTGGCGATTACACAGAACATATTTATGCTTATGAGACCGGCTTGTCTTCTGACCCTGAAATGAATTGGCGTTTGTCCGTCTTGGATAAATTAACTTTGCTGTCTAATTCTGATGCGCATAGTTTGCCAAATATTGGCAGGGAAGCAAATGTTTTTGATTTGGCTGAAATTAGTTATGATGAGATATATGATGTGATTAAACATAAAAACCCTCCTTCGCCAAGGCTACGGCGGGCAGACACGAAAACACGAAAACACGAAAACACTGAAACAAAAGATAAGGAGCCGGATTCCTTTTTGGATTACACAATTGAATTTTATCCTGAAGAAGGCATGTATCATTTTGATGGGCATCGTGATTGTAATATTTGTTTTGCGCCGGAGGAAACCAAAAAGCATAAAGGCATTTGCCCTGTTTGCAAAAGGCCAATGACTGTTGGAGTAATGAGCAGAGTTGATGAGTTAGCTGATCGGCCAGCCGGCTTTAAATTAAAAGGCGCGCCAGGATTTAAAAAATTAGTTGAGTTAGACAAAATCATTGCTGAAGCCAAGGGTATTAAGTCGCGCAATTCTCAAGCCGTGCAAGCTGAATACAATAGTTTGGTTCAACAATTTGGCAATGAATTAAATATTTTAATGAATGTTGATTTAGCAGATTTGAAAAAAGCAACTTTGCCAGAAGTCGCTGAAGGAATTAAACGAGTGCGCCAAGGCGAGTTAACAGTTAAACCGGGCTTTGACGGGCAGTATGGGGCAGTTAAAATATTTAGGGATGATGAGAAGAAGAGTAATCAACAGAGTTTATTTTAGATGAAATAAGAAAAATAAACAATGAAGAAATAAATAAAACAAATAATGAAGGCGACATTCCGGAATGTCGCCTTCATTGTTTGTTTTATTTGCTAATTTTAGACAAAAAACAAAGATAAAATCTATTTACACTTGACAAGTTTTGTCAGCTATGCTAAGATGAAATATTGGGAAAAGATAAAGGTCAGTTTAAACGGGCCAGGCACGACAAGCATGGGGATTTTCCGTTTACTTTTCACATTTGGTTTTTTAAACTAAATAATTAGTAGTGGAGATTTTCTTGCCTTGCCCGTTTAAGTTGATCTTTTTAACTCCTACGAATCTACAAATCCTTTCACGAATTTACAAATACGAATTTGTATGTTTATAAAAAGGTTTATAAAATTTGATAACAAAAAAATTTAAAGGAGGATTTACAAATGAGTAAAAAATCAATCAGTGGAACAGTTTTAAGCATCGTGGTCGCGATAGCTAGCATTTACTTCATTGGGCACAATAACACGATTGCATGGTTGGCCATAGGGGCACTCGCGATTATCGTTTTTTTAACATGTAAGAGTATTAGAGAGGATATTAAAAGATTGGGATAATGTACACAAAAACATTTACAATGTTTCACAACAAGGTAGTCGATAATACGATTGCCTTTTTTTACTAAATTTCAAAAGTGCTCAATTAAAATATATAAAAACTATTTATTGAGTAAAATTTTGTTTAATAAGTTATATAAGAACTCATTGTTTTTTTATTAAAAATTAATTAAAATTAAGTTATAAATTTCTAATTAGAACACTTCATGAATGGAAATTTATTTATATTTTAATTGTATCAATGTTTAATTTTAGTAATCAATACCAGCGTGGGAACAGCAGTGAATTTCGTGTATTCCGCAGGTTGTTATTACAAGACTTGCGGAATTTTTTTTATTCCTCTGTTTCTTCAGCTGTATTATCTGCTTCATTACTTTCCTCATCTGCCGTCTGTTGTCTGTCGTCTGCTGTCTCATCACTCTCACTCAACTCCTCCACCCCAATCAAACAAACCGCTCTCCAAGGCACATAATGGGAAGAAAATCTTTTTTCTTTTATTTCCCCGTCTGGATATGTAACTTTATAATCAAAATAAGTATCAGCTCCGCTGTGCGCGCTTTCAGTGCATTTTTTTTTGCCCGGCTCTAGATCTAAAGTTTCTATATATTTAGTTGGCCCCGGCTTGACTATATTATAAATAGTTGGTTCTGTTATCTCCACAACACGGCCATCTTTAGTCCCCCAAAAATCAAAGTACAAATTATCGCCTTCTATGCGGGACTGAATTAAGATATGATGGCCTGTATCATTAATAAAGCGCATATCAGGCCAAGGATTATAAATAGTTGCGTCAGTGCCGGCCGGTTCATAATAGGAAACCCGGTAAGTATGAGGACGCCGCTGGGTTATTGGCAGTCCTGTGGCTAGAGCAACACGGAACATAGTAGTGCCAATCTGGCACAAGCCGCCGCCGTATTCTGGAATTGTTTTATTGCCTTTGATTACAAGCTCAGGCAAATAACCAGTTGCCGCGTTAATTTCCCCTAAAGCATTATTTAAAGAGAATTCTTCATCCGGCTTAATTAAAATACCGTTTAAAGTTTCAGCTCCATTTTTAATATTATAGCGGCGATTTTTTGGAGAGCCGGAAAAATCAGATTCACCAATGCCAATAATTTCATTAATGCCAAAACCATTAATGTCAGAAGTCAGAATCTTGCTTTTTAGCTCTGTTTTTACTAATTTTATTTTATTTTGTTTATTTTCTATTAATTCAGATTCTATTTTTTCAAAGCTGGCTTCTGTATTTAATTTAAAGCCGTCTTGGCTTGCCTGAAATTCCACTACTCGTCCATCTTTAATTTCAAATTTAGCGTCAACGGGAGCTTGATCAGTAGTTGAGGCAATTTCGTCCTGTAAAAATTGCTCCACTATTTCTTTGTTTAAACTAATAGTAATTTCATCCCTTTTGTCTGCTTTAGTATTATTTTTTAAGCCAAGCCAGCTTGTAAGCTGGCTTTTTTGAACTTCCCATTGTTTATTATTGTAATTTAACGCAAGGGGCGCCAGAGATAATATTTGTTTAGCTTTGGCATCAATATTAAGACAGTCTTTTTTAAAAATTATGGGATAATCAGTTTTAGTAAATAGCTGTATCTGCGAACTATTCAGCCACGCTAAATTAATTTTAAGCCGATTAAGCGCTTTTTCATAGTTAATAACTTTGCCAAGTTTCTCTTCCTTAACCATGAAATCATTATTTTCATCAATACTTAATTTTGCATTTTGGGCTGGTGTTTCAAATTGAGAAAAATTTTCAGTTAGCAGATTATTGATTTCTTCTTTATTAATAGCAATAATTAGATTAATCGGCTGTTTGTAAAATATAGCTTTAATTTTATTTTGCAGATTGGTAAAGAAATCACTGCTTCGGCCAAAAGCATAGGTTTGATCAATGGTTGTTTCAACATCAAAACCAATTATCCGATAAGCAAAATCGCTCTCGGTTGAAGTTATGGTTGGCAGAACAACAGTTTGCGCTTTATCATAATAAAAAATAATCCCCGCTTGGTTAATATTATTGATTTTATTGTTAATAATAATTTTGGCTTGCTCTTTGGTTTTACCGCTTAAGCCAGTCTGACCAAGCCAAATGCCGGGATAAATTTTATTTTGGTACTTTTTTTCAAAAATAAAATATATGCCGCCGGCCAATAAGCAGGCGATTAAAAAAATGATTGCCACGCTAAGCAACCATTGGGGGATGTGAATTGTTGCTTTTTGTTTAAACATGCGCTTTATTGCTTATTATCAACATCCAATATTTCATTCAGAATATCTTTAGCCAGTTGCTTTTTATTTTTTTCATCTTCTGCGTCATTAGTAATATTAAAAACCAAAACCATGCCTTCATGGATATTTTCCGGCAGTTGATTTTTTGGCCAAATTATAGTGGACCTGTCTTCTGTTTTTAAAATCGCTTTGTCGTTTTCAAAGCGGTCAATGGTTAGTTTTATAGTCATATTTTGTTTAATTTTAGCTCTTTTTATATTAGTGTGTAAATTCAAGGATCTATTGCACCACTTTTTCCGCCGCGTCGCAGTCTCTCCGCAGAGGATTGCGACGGTCCACCTGCATGTCCGTCGCAGTTCCTTTCAGAAAACTGCGA
>DAOWHZ010000070.1 GCA_030641105.1 bacterium
ATTTTGTTTCACCATATTTATTAACCGGCTTTGGCTCGTCATCTTCCCTATATCCTGCCTGCGCAGGCAGGCCTTCTTTATTATCACCAAAAAAAACATAATCTGTTGAATAATGGACTAAAACCGCATTCACCTCAAGCGCTGATTCTGCTAAATATCCTACTGCCTCGCCATTTAATTTTGTAGCCAGCTCAAATTGCTGTTCGTCAGACTCGCATTTATCAACCGCGTTATAAGCCGCGGCATTAATAATTATATCCGGTTTTACATCATTAACTTTTTTAAAAACCAACTCTTTGTCTGTTATATCAATTTCTCCCCTGTCCCAAGCAATAACCTCATAATCATCACTAAAAATTTTAACCAGCTGCCCTCCTAAATTACCTTTTGCGCCTAAAATTAAAACTTTTTTTTGCATAAAATTTAATATTCTTACTTCTTACTTTTTACTTCTAACTTAACCTCCGTATTGTTTTTTATAATACTCTAAATATCTCCCGCTCTTTATTTTCTCCCACCACTCTTGATTATTTTTATACCAATCCACAGTTTTTGCCAGTCCTTGATTAAAATCAATTTGCGGCTGCCAGCCAAGGTCTTTTTTAATTTTAGAATAATCTATGGCATAACGAAAATCATGACCCGGCCTATCCTTAACATATTCTATCATCTCCTCGCTCTCCTTCATTAATTTTAAAATTTTTTTTGTAATTTCCAAATTAGTTAACTCATTGCCTCCGCCCAAGCAATAAGTTTCCCCCATTCTGCCTTTTTTAATAATCAAATCAACGCCCGCGTTATGGTCATCAACATAAATCCAGTCGCGGATATTTTTACCTTCGCCGTACACCGGAACTTTTTTGCCCTCAATTAAATTCGTGATAAACAAAGGAATTAATTTTTCAGGGAACTGGTAAGGGCCGTAATTATTAGTGCAGTTGGATATAGTAATTGGTAATTTGTAAGTATGCCAATAAGCTCTGACTAAATGGTCGGCAGATGCCTTTGAAGCGCTATAAGGACTGCGCGGATCGTATGGCGTAACTTCATTAAAGCTATGGTCGTTTGGCCCCAATGATCCAAATACTTCGTCAGTGGAAATATGATGAAATCTTATGCCGCCATTATTTTTTGCCGCGTCCAGCAATACACGCGTACCTTCAATATTAGTTCTGACAAAATCGCCGCTGTCCATAATTGAACGATCCACATGAGATTCAGCGGCAAAATGAACTATCAGATCAATGCCTTTAACTATGTTATTTACTAAATCAGCATCGCAAATATCGCCTTTGACAAATTTATAATTGCTGCTGCTTTCCAGGTCTTTCAAATTTTCCAAATTGCCCGCGTAAGTTAAAACATCCAGATTAATAATTTTATCATCTGGATATTTTTTCAGCCAATAATGTATAAAATTAGAGCCAATGAAGCCGGCTCCGCCTGTCACGAACAATTTCATAAAATTTATCCATCTTAATAATTAAATAGTTTTTAGTTTTTACTTCTAAATTTTTACTTTTCTAACAACTTCTTCCGCCTCGCCGTCCCCATACTTACCACGCGGCCATAACTTTAAGCCCTGCCTTTTATTTTATCAACAACTTTCTCAATTTCGCCCTTGTCATATTGCTGCTGTTTCCATAGCTTCAAGCCATCACCCTCTTTTCTGGGAACAATATGAAAATGAATATGCGGCACTTCCTGGCCGGCTTCAGGGTCATTGTTCAGCTGGACATTATAACCGGCAACGCCCAATCCGTCTTTTAACGCCTGGGCAACTTTCTTTACTGCTTGAATTAATTTGCATAGTTCCTCTTCTGAAATTTCCTCCATATTGGCAAAATGTTTTTTAGGCACCACTAAAGTATGGCCATGGCTTACTGGCGCAATATCCAAAAATGCCACAACATCATCATCCTCATAAGTGCTGTGGCAAGGAATTTCTCCGGCTACAATTTTACAAAAAACACACATTTAGTTAATTAGGGATTAGTTAATTAGTTAATTAGGAAAACAAAAAAAGTAATTACCTAATCACTAAGCAACTAAGTAACTAATCACTTTTAATTGATTTTATAATTTTTCAATAATTTTTTTCAGACACCCCTCTGCCTCACCTTCAGTATATCCGCTCTGTGACCATCTGGCTAAATTGTCGCCTTCTTTTCTTGGCACTAAATGAAAATGCACATGCGACACATGCTGGTTGGCCACATCTTTGTTGTCAAGAAAAACACTGTATCCTTTAACGCCTAATCCTTCCATAACCGCCTTGACAATTTTTTTCATAGCAATTGACATTGCGCAAAGGTCTTCATCGCTTAAATTTTCAACATCAGCAACATGGGTCTTAGGTACGATAATAGTATGGCCTGGACTAATTGGCAAAATGTCAAAAAAAGCCACGACTTTATCATTCTCATAAACTTTATGGCTGGGAATTTCACCCACCACGATTTTACAAAAAATACAATCCATAAATTTAATGCAAAATGCAAAAGTAAAAATGAATAAATAAATTCCTAAATTATAATATCTAATTTCTAATAAATGTCTAATGCTAAAATGTCTAATATCTAATATAATTTATTTTTGTCATTTAGAAATTAGATATTGGAATTTTATTAGGAATTATAATTTAGAAATTAGAAATTTTTATTGTCATTATTCACTTTGCATTTTATTTTATTAAATAATATTTTATTTTATCTTATAAGGTGAATCATTTTGATTCTCCCATCTTATTTCGTCAATCTCTTCTTTTTTATTTTTGCCTTTGAATAATTTATCAGGCAAATTTATGCACCAGCCGTCGCAATCTGAAATACATTTATAGCCATGCACAACTCCGGGCGGCACAATCACCATGGTTGGATTATTCTCGCCAACTTCCAGCCTTAAACTTTCACCATTTGTTTCACTCTTTTCCCTTTTATCCCAAAGATACAGCTTAAAACCGCCGGGTCCGACAAAAACAAAACAATCAGATTGCTCAACATGTTCATGCGGACCGCGAATTACGCCCGGCTTGGTTACGCTTATATAACTCATCGCGGGGCTGAAATCTGTTTCATCACTGCGATAAATTTCCGCCAGCCAACCGCGGTCGTCAATATTTTTTTGTAGTTTTTTAATAATAACACCTTTAATCACAATAAATGTAAAATGCAAAAGTAAAAATGAATAATGAATTAGTAATTAAAAATTTTACATTTTACATTGTCATTATTCATTTTGCATTTTTAATTATTCATTTTGTTGTTTTATTAAATTATCTTCCTAAATCACGGAATAACGGCATCCCCGTACTCGGATTTGTCGGCACATAAATCGTGCCTTCCCTTTCTTTCAGCTCCTTAATGTAAAGATAATACAGATAATTAGTTGTTAAGCTCTCATTAATTATTTTCTGCGCGTCGCGCTGGCCTTCTGCTTCAATTATTTTTCTTTGTTTTTCTTTTTCTTCCCTTTGCAAAATAAAATCATATTTCTCCGCTTCCTGCTCTGCTTGCAATTTTTCCTGAATAGCATTGGCTAAATTAGCCGGTAAAACAACATTCCGCAACAGTACATCTTCAGTAATAATCCCGCGCGGTTCAAGCTGGGTTTCAAGATCATCAAGAATCTTTTGAGCCGCTTCCTGCCGTTTTTCCGAATAAATATCCTTAGCTTCATATTGGGCGATAATATCGCGGATTGATGTCCTAATCCCGGGCCGAATTACTTTTTCCGCATAATTTAAACCAACATCTTTATAAACATCTGACGCTTGCGCTTCGTTTAAGTGATATAGAACTGTAATATCCAAATCAACGCTTAATCCTTCTTTGGTTAAAGAAGTAATAGCGTCAGCTCCTGCTTTCTTACCTTCACCTTCAGTAACGCTCATAGTGTATTCTTCGGTTCTAATACTCATTTTAGTAACTTTGGCTAAAGGAATAACTAAATGAAAACCAGAAGATAATTCCTCGTCTTTAACTTTGCCGAATAAAGAATAAACCCCGGTTTCTCCCGCGTCCACAATTACAATGGAAGCAAAAAATAACCAGAGCAATAAAATTCCTGCCACAATGCTAAAAACAACTTTTTTAGCATGAACAGGTATTTGTTGTTTAATACTTGTTGTGTCAATATTAATTGTTTGATCCATAGATTTATTTTTTTCAGACCCAGCATGGAATTTGTTAAACTTGCTCCATCCTGACTGAAATATATTTAAATTTTTTAAAGTAAAAATAAGATAAATAATAAACAAAATAGTTGCCAGCCGCGAACCGCCGCTAGCCCACAGCAATAGCAAAATTAAAAAAAATATATTAAATGGTGATATTTTATTCATATAAAATATGGCGGGCAACAAACAAGAAACAATATAATACATTATCTGCTATCTGTTTTCTGCCGTCTGCTGTCTATCGCTAATATAACTATACCAACAATCAGCCAAAATATCAATACCCAATTAATATTAATATGCGCTAAAACAATCCCGGGCCAGAATATTTCCATTATAACAAAAATCACTAAAGCTCCAGATAGTGTGTAAAATAATTCTTTAGCTATACTAAATATCATATTAATCTTATTGATCCCTGCCAAAAAATTTAGCAGGGATTTATATGATTTATAAGATTAGTGTAAAAATTGATTTATTTTTTGCCATAAATTTTTACCTTTCAACTCTATTTTAATCTCATCAACTTCAATCCAACCATCAACCCCATCATCAGCCCGCAATCCTGGAATAGAAATTAAAAGACTATACTTGCCATTCTCACGATATGCCCTAGTTAAATCAAATTCAGCAGAAGCGATTTTCCAATCATTCTCTTCTTTGGGTAAATTATATTCTACCAATATATAATTAATGCCGTCATTATCAATATCCAAATAAGAGTCAACTTTTTTAAAATTAGGGTTTATTAAACTGTCCTGACTAAAACTAAAAACGCCATTGCCTGATAAAATAACATCATCTTTTTCTAATGTCAATTTTGTTGAAGTACTGCTAACCATTGCACTAAACTGCTTATAAGTTCGCTCAATATTTATAGCACCAAGTGCTGCGACAGCACTTGGTGCTGAAGATGTTATTTTTACGATCTGCAAACTGCCTGGGTTAATTGTTTGCGCGTTAATCAGCTTGCTGTCAGTATATAAATTTATATCATTATTACCGCTATCTGCCAGCCGCAATTTATTAATAAAAGCCATTTTCTGCTGTTTGGTTGTTATGCTTTTAGTTATTATATCATCATTAACCCTTAATTCAATTTTATAAACCCCTTCCGGCAGATTAGATAATTTCAATTCTATCTCTCTTTCTTCAAATTTAGCTCCCCTCTCCTTACCAAGGAGAGGGGCCGGGGGTGAGGTTATGCCATCGTCATCCAAATGCCGGCTGTCAATCAATTGATTATCATAATACAAATGCAAATCAATTAAATCATTGTCTTTGTTTTTATTTAAATCCTGAAATGAAAAAACAAAATCTAAATTTTCATCTTTGATGTATGTCCAAAATTGATAAGGTCCTCGCAGGGACACAAAATTTTGTATCCCTACATTGCCAATCGGCGTATAATTCTCCAATAAAAATTCGCTTTTCAAATCATAATTATACAAAGCAATTTCATCCCTATTTGGCATATCATTTAAAAAATCATCAATGCTGTTATATTTTTTTTCGCGCTGCAACAGCATTATGCCATTTTCATCCATTGCATCCCAAACCATTGCCAGCTGATCAACGATTTTATTTTCAATCGGCTGTAAATCATACCGCCAGATTGTTTTATCAACCAAGACTCCTGCTTCAATAACAGGCACTGTAGAGACGCATTGCAATGC
>DAOWHZ010000095.1 GCA_030641105.1 bacterium
ACGCTGATGCCGTCATTAACAATGCCTGAAATAGCCCTTACCATTCTATCAGGATGTTTGTGTTGAAAGACGTTGCGACCGATGGAAACACCGCCGCCTCCTGCATCAATTGCACCCTTTACCATTTCCAATATCTCCTTGTCTGAATCCATTTTGGGGCCGCCCGCAATTACCACAGGAACCGAACAGCCCACAACAACCTCTTTAAAGGTTTCTACAGAGCCTGTGTATGAAACCTTAACAATATCGGCTCCCATTTCATCTCCAACACGTGCCGCATGCTTTATTACTTTAACATCATACTCATCCTTGATCTTCTCGCCACGGGGATAAATCATGGCAAGAAGCGGCATGCCCCATGTGCGGGCTTCATAGCTTACCTTTCCAAAATCATTTAACATCTCTTTTTCATCGCTATTTCCAAGATTTATGTGAATGGATACAGCGTCAGCACCCAATTTGACGGCCTCTTCAACCGAACAAACCAGGGTTTTGGCATTAGGACTAGTGGAAAGACTTGTAGATGCAGACAGGTGAAGAATCAATCCTAAATCAATTCCCTTTCCGCGATGACCTTCGCTGACAAGGCCTTTGTGTTCCACGATGGCATTTGCTCCTCCTTTTGCCACCTTTTGTATTATTTCCTTCATATCCAGCAAGCCGTTGATCGGGCCAACTGAAATGCCGTGATCCATTGGAACAATTACTGTTTTACCTGTGTTCCTGTTTATGATACGCTCCAAACGAATACGTTTACCTAAAATTGTCATAACATACCTCCTTTAAGGTTTTTTGGCGATTGGCATAACGCCAAATCCGACACCGCCTATAAAATTTTGTCCTACATCATCATGACACGCGCTAAAACCGCCAGCACTATGCTGTTTTTGTTTTTGGCGCTTCTTTACCTTTCCCTCTTTTCCATTCTCCTCTTCAACAGAAGGCAAACCAACATTTCTGCTCTTTACAAAACTGTATGATTCTTTCATTTTTCCTCCCTTTCTTAAGAATTAAAAATTTCTTATTATCAATACCTTTCTTCTTTGTTTCTCTTGTCTCTTTTTACACCTTTTGCTCTTTTTAGCTTCTTTTCGTCTCTTTCTCCTTTCTCTTTCATTATTTGTCAATTTTTCCTCCTTTCTTTTTTATTTTAGTTTAACAGCCAAAAACATTAACAAAAATTTTATTAGCGCTTTTCGGCTGTTAAATCTATTTTCAAAGAGCAATAATAAAAACTGGCCTCTTTGCAGAGGCCAGTTTTGTTTTCCCTTAGTGAGCTTTAACTTGTAATTAACTCGTTAAAACACCACAAAAAACTGATCTCCGCGCGGAGCCATAAAAGTAAAAGCTAAACCAGAAATTAGTTTTTTGTAATGTCTTAATCATAGTTATTCGCTTCGCGAACCCGCACTACAAATGCGGGACATACGAATATTAATTTTGTACTTGTGGATAAGTATAACATATCTATTAAAAAAGTCAAGACAAATTTATTTAATTCCAAAATTTAAGCTAATTTTAAAGAAAAAGAGGAGCTATTATAACTCCTCTGTTGAATTTTAGATTTAATTTTATCCCTCCCTTTTTAAACTGAGAACTTCAGAATGTCACTCTACAATTAATATCGTCAAAAAGGTCAAATGTTGTATTTGTTAATGACATGTTTGATATAATTTTTCCATCTACAACTTTTCCTCCTATTTGTTCCGCAATAATAGTCAATGCCGCTTTTATCGCCTCGGCCTCATTAAATTCTTCCCCACTGCCTTCCTTGCTGCCTGGTGTAATAAATCTAATCTCATTGACATGCATCGCCATCCTCCTTTTTTATCTTTATATTTTTTATTTTTGTTTATTAATCTCTAATATTACCGGACAGTAAATATATTCAATAATAGCATAACATATATCCTCGCCTTTCGTAATCTTCCATGCAACTCTTTTTTTATTAGGATTATCTCTATCCCATTCCAATAGCACTTCTTCTCCGGATCCTTCTGCAAAAGCCAGTTTATGCTTTATCATAATAAACCTCCCTATTCCTTGTTTTTGTATTTTGGATTTTTGTGCCTGTCCCGCATCCCGCAGTATTGCGGGGCTGCGGGATTTCCTTGTTCTCGTCCCAAAACCTTAACACAAATCTTAAAAAAAGAAAAGGGGTTTTGTGAAAATTCGCAAAACCCCTTTGATAACTTATTGTCCCTTAATCCTCAGCCCAAAGTAACTTCCGGGGATTATATTGTCAAATAATCCTAACTTTGCCCTGTCGCTACATAAGTGGCAATAACATTCGCCATTTCTCACATACGGCTGTCCGGATATTTTATTGCCACAATTGTAGCAATGAAAATCAGTGGATATTATTTCTTGCCCCTTTTTTTCTTTCATTTTTTCCTCCTTAAAATGATAAAAGGTTTTCTGTATAATCCTCATCACAATACTTTTCCATTTCTTTTAATTTTTGTCTCTCTTCCTCTGTTAAAAACCCGCCATGTTCTTTTATTTTACATTCCACTTTTTCAATCTGAATTTCAATTTTCTTTAGCTGATCTCCCTTTCTCCTTTTTGCAGCTTTTCTTAACCTAAATAATTCTTTTTCTAAATTTTTTCTAAATTTCAATATTTGCTTGGTCACTACACTTCCCTCCTTTCCAAAATCCGCTTAATCCGCTTAATCTGTGATTTAATATTTTTTCAATGAGCAATTAAAAAACCACCCATTCAGGTGGATTGTTTTGTTATGTTTATTTATTTTTATTTTTTATCTATTTTTACATACAAAACAAGCCACCCTTTTAGGCAGTAACAATAATAATGGTAATAATAAACTCTTTTGCTGAATCGCTTGTTTCATATTGTTGTCTACACTATAGCACGCTTATAAAAAATGTCAAGCAAAAAATTGAAAAAAGAAAAAGGGGCTGAAAAATTCATTTCAAGCCCCTTAATTTTGTTGACATTGAAATGCGAAATAATGTCTCTATGCTATTATTCGCATTGTTTGCCTAAATCCACCAATGCCAAAAAGGTTTCAAAATCAACGCTACCATCTGATATTTTGCCCTGTTTTTTTAAATTAAGCCATTCTTGAGGATTTTCTGTAATAAGTTTACCTAATCCCCGTTTATACCTCTCTTCAATTTTTGCCGCTTCTGTCATCTGCTTCTCCTCCTTTCTTTTGCTTAATTTATTGTTTATTGTCATTCCCACGCAAGTGGAAATCCAGAAGCAAACACGCCGAACACTGGATTCCTGCTTTCGCAGGAATGACAAATGATATATTTTCAAAGAACTATAACTAAAAAGCCGCCTCCCCTTGAAGACGACTCTTGTTTTTTTATTTTATTATTTTTCTCAAGTCTTCAAGGGATGTAAAAGCAGATCATTAATAATAATGATCTTAATAATGTTAATAATAATTGCAATCCTTTGAAAATTCATAAAATATATAAATAATTTATTGAAAAAAATAGGGTGGGGAATGATTTTATAAACCATCCCCCCGCCCATTAGTAGCGCAAAAATAATTTTTTAAAAAAATATTTGATAAAATATATTCTTTAAAAAAATTTTGCTATTGTAGCAGCGTTTGCGCTATTTTACGCGGACTTATGGTGGCCACGTTTACCTTTCTTCAACTATAGCTTCCCGCAAATTGCCTTCTTCATCAATCCAAGCAATTGCCTGGCAATCCGCAGGCAAACTAATGCCCGTTCTTGGGTTAACTTCAGTGGAAACTTCCCACGGAGGACATTCAACTACGGGAGGATATTTTTTAATATTATCGCCATCAACTACTTGACTGACATCAAAAAAAATTTTTATTGCTGGCATATACCTCGCCTCCCTCCCCCAACAAAATTTGTTGAGCAATCTTCCGGAAAACTATCTAGCCAGCTTGTATCCTGTTTCTGTTTCTGTTTCTTTTTCTTTCCCTTTTTTGATTCTTTGTCAGCTTCTCGTAAATCACTTTCATCTTTCTTCATCACTTTCCTCCATAAAAAGGTTAAAATTTTAAAACAACTTTTTAAAAAAGCCGCTCCTTTGTCGGACGGCTTTTTTATTTTAACTTTATTTTTTTTCTTTAAGTGTTAGCCGCCCGAACTCGTGATAAAACCACAGACATAATAATGCCCGCTAATAAAATAGTAGCGGTTTTAAATGTGGTCTTAATTGTTCGGATGGCTTGTTTCATACTGCTTTTATTTTAATGATTTTAAAATTTTTGTCAATAGCTATAATTTTAGCTAAAATTACAATAAAAATTTTTCAATAATTAGCTTTAAAACACTTATCCACAAAAAAATTACAAAATTTTAGCCAATTGTTTAATCAAAGAAACCACTACTGGCGGGGCTAATAAGCTATAAGCGTCCCTGCCTTCATCATCTTTTATCATCCATGATTTTTCTGTTGTTTTAACATTATTATCCGCGTCTAACTCATAAACATATTCCGGAGTAATTTCATAATCATCAACTAACTCGTCTGCTTCCGCAACTGGAATTGAATTTCGCAATAAAATCTTTGGCATGCCATGCAAGGAAAATACTTTTTCTATTAATTTATCATCCAATTCAAGCCGTTTTCTAATTGCTTCAATGCCAAGCTCATCTCCTTCTTTAGCGCCCATTCTGGCATTATCACAGTCGGCATTATCGCATATCAAATAAAATTCTTGCTTATCCTTATCATAACCGACTTTTTGAGTAGCAAACAATTTTAAATTTCTTGGCGTATGGCATTTAGGGCAAACCACTCTATATTTCATGCGCTCGTCAATTACTGATTCGGGAATATCAATGGCTACAAATATATCTTTATCCTCTCTGTAATTAATCAAATCCCTAAAATATAACGAATAGGAAACTTGATCTAATTCTCTGGGAAAGCCATCAATAAAAAGTGTTTTTCTTGGCATTTTGTCAATTTCTTTTTTGACTAAAGCCAAAATAAATTCTGTTGGCAGCAACGAGCTTGTGTCTCTGTTTAAAAGCGAGTTTATGGCTTCATCAATTGAAATATAACCGCGATAATGCCGGCTTAAATAATCTATTAGTTCTTTTTTCTTGGCTTTATCAGACATAAACTCATGAGCGTTTCTTACTACATCACCGACTGATATATGGCCTATTTTATCCTTGCCAAATATTTCCATCATTAATTTAGAGTATGTCCCTTTGCCTGAATTTTTTTTGCCCAGCCAATAAGCCACAAATGTATTGCCTTGATTAAAGTACTCTCTAAGTTTCTCAATTTCCAGGCCTGCTTTTGCTTCAAAATACTCTCTCCTCTCTACAGAATCAGATAAATCAAAATCTTTATCCAATCCCTGTATTTTTGTTTTAGACAATATTAAAGGAAAGTCTTTTTCGTAATTTTTCATAAAATAAAATAGTTAATCAGTTACTCAGTTAATCTGTTACATAGTTTTAACGGAAAACCAAGTACCTGATTAACTAATTAACCAAGTAACTAATTAACTATATATTATTTTAAATACTGTTTAATCTTCTCCTCAACTTGAGCCGGGGTTAAACTGGCTTTAACTAAATAATCAGTTACTCCTAATTTTTCACCTTTTTCTTTATCTTCTTCGGTTCCTAAATTAGTTAACATAACAACCGGTATATTTTTAGTTAAAGCATCTTTTTTTAATTCTTCTAAAACTGAAAAGCCGTCCAATTGCGGTAAAATTACATCAAGCATAATAATATCGGGCTTTTGTTCTTTAGCTAATTTAAGGCCATCCGCCCCGTTATCAGCTATTAAAACTTCAAAACCGCCGGCTTCCAGCTTTGTTTTATACATTGAACTAATGGTTTTGTCATCTTCCACTAATAAAACTTTTTTCTTGTTTTGCGGCATAATTGTATATTAATAATAAAAATCTGTGAGTAACTTATTATAATTATAGCAACTTAATGGAAATTAGCAAGACCCTATTTATAAATTCCAAATTTCAAATCACAAATAACAAACAAATAACAAATTCCAAATTCCAAAATTTGAGATTTGTTATTTTGGTTATTGAGATTTGTTTGTTATTTGTGATTTGTTATTTGTGATTTATAAAAGGTGTTTTACTTTAATGCCAACATTTTTATGGGTTATTAATTATTCTTTCTCCATCACTAATTAATTTTACTGTTCCATCTAAATCATTTCTAAAAACCTGCGCGCCAATTCTTTCTATGCGCTTTATTACTCGCCTGCTGGGATGACCAAAGTTATTATCAGCACCAACCTGAATGACCACAATTTCCGGTTGAACAGCTTGCAAAAATTCTGTGCTGTTTGAAGTATCAGAACCATGATGATTAGCTTTAAATACTTGCGCGCTTAAATCAGTTCCACTATTTAACAATTCCTGCTCCACCTCTAATTCAATATCACCAGCCAGCAAAAATTTAGTCTGGCCATAAACTAATTTAGCTACAATTGAACTGTTGTTTAAGTTACTTACTTCTTTACCTAACAAACTTTCACGCGGATAAATAATTTGTAGCCCACAGTTTTCACCAAATTCAATGATCTGCGGTCTATCAATAATAGTTAAGGGTATTTTCCGATCTCTAATTAATTCCAACCAGGCCAAATAATCAGGGCTGCTATGCACTACGCCTGTATATAAAATCTTCTCCACTTTGTATCGTTTTATCACATCTATTAAGCCAGATACATGGTCATCATGCGGATGAGTCAAAATCATTAAATCAATTTTTTTATCCCACCAGCTAAAATTTTCTGCTAGCCGCTTTATCACAGTATTATCCGGTCCGCCATCAATTAAAATATTTTGTCCATAAGGTGTTTTAATTAAAATCGCATCACCCTGGCCAATATCTAAAAAGACAACTTCTAAATCACTGGCTGCTTGGTAGGTTAGCCAGAAAGCAGGAATTGCAACTATTACTGCAACAATTCCAAGAATTAATAAAATTTTATAGAGTTTATGGGGCATGGTTATATTATAGGTTATATTATAGCAAAAATTCCCTCTCCTTACTAAGGAGAGGGTTGGGGTGAGGTCCACTGCTCCGGCAGAGTCTCCCGACAGGGGACTCTGCCGAGATTATAGATAACTGTCAGAGTCCCCTGTCGGGAGACTCTGACACGGCGGAAAAACAAAAAGTTGGTAGTTTTGTGAACATACCAACTCAATTTTAACACAAAATCTAAATCAATGCCTTTTGGGGGTCTTGTTTTTTAATTAATTCTTCAATCTTTGATAATAACTGCTGTACATCCTTAATCGCATTAATTAATTCATCTCTTGAAACATCTGATGCACCATATTCTATTTGATTTCTTTTACTTCTCATTCTTTTAATTCTTTTTAAAACAATTTTTAACTCTCCGTTGATCAACTCACTTACCGCCTCAATAATTATTTGGTGGTAACCAGTTCCTTTCCTTGCCCTATAGCCGTTTAATAAGAGCAAAGACTCGCCAGCAATTCTTATAGCATCATAAACTTTAGTATAATTAACTAAATCATCTCCGCCATGCCTTAAGCTCCATTTAGCATCATTAAAAAATCTAATGGCTTTGCTAAACATTGTTTTAATTTCTTCAATTGATATATTTTCAAACTTTAATATTTTATTTTCATTTATTAAATCTTGCAAACTCATCTAAATTACCTTTTAAAATAATTTTTGGCTCATTAAGAATTCTTACCAAAAAGCTATTTTTTTCTTTTAATTTTTTTATTGCATCCTGCTTATCATAAATATGATAATTAATTTCCCTTTTTAGCTCATGCTCAAGTTTACTAACTTTATCAATTAAATCATCTTGATTTATCTTTCCTATTAGCATAAGATCAATATCGCTTTCACTGTATTCTTTATTCTTAGCAATTGAACCAAAAATAAAAGCGTATTCAACGCCCACTAAATTATTTATCATTTCTTTAAGTCTGGACTCAATGCCTAATGTTTTTGAAATAATTTTTTTTAATTCTTCATAAAGAGGATAATGTTTATTTAATTTAAAAAAACGCAAATTACCTTTGCGTTCATCTTTAAGAATACTTTCTTTAACTAAACTATTAAGGGCTTTTTGAAAATGGCTTGGCTCTTTATCTAAATTCTTTGCAATCTCCCTTAAATAATACTCTTTTCCAGCATCCTTAAAAAATAGATTTAATATCTCTCCTTTGCTATTTTTAAATAAATTTAACATAATTGTACGCCTTATATATACAATTGTACGCCTTATGTATATAATTGTCAATATGCCCTAAAATTAAAAAGTTGGCAGTTTTGCAAACATACCAACTTATCAATCTATCTATAAAAAATCCTTTATCCCCTGCAAATATTCTTCATAGCACTCCGCTGCATTATTATTACGCCCGCCTTTTAATTTTAATATTTTCATAACTTTTTAAAAATTTATTCTATGACTCCATAAATAGCAACTTTCTTTTTATTTCTTTTTGCCCACCATATATCACCATATGACCAATGCCAATATTCCTTTGGATAATTAGATAAACCGGCTTTTTGTAATGCCTTAAACATAACTTGCCTATTTTTCTGTACATAAAGCGGCAATTTTGCCTGAAATGATTTAGCGTTTTCCTGATATGACAGCTGAGAGCTATTCATAGGAATTTTTTTACCATCTCGCCAAAGCCTTAAATCTACCGCTCCTCCGGTCATATGCCCTGATGCACACTTGCCTTTAGATGGCGCTACATACTTTTCAACCTCCTTAATAATTTGCGATGCAGTCCAAGAAGAAAATCTTTTTTTAAAATGTTTAATAAACCGCTGAAAAATCTCTTCCTGCATGTACTGCGACCTCCATGCATCATTAATAATAAAAGTCATATCTTCTGGCAAATATCTTTTTGCTTGACAAATCATTTCAGCTACTGTTTTTCTTAGGTAAACAATTTTTTCTTTTTTCATTCTAAAAGAACCTGAATTAATAACTAAATCAGGGCATAATTTTTTAATATCAATTAACGGTTCCCCGCATTCTTTAATTCTAATCATAAAATATGTTTTATTTATTAGACTCGCTGCACAATAAGTTTCGTAGCGCCCCGCCTTTCGCGAGGGGCGGGGCGAGAAAATTTTTTAGGAAAATTTACCGAAATATGGAAATTGTAGTAGAAAATTATTGTGCAGTGAGTCTATTTTATTACTTTTATTTTACTAAAATCCCTCCAAAACCACAACCTAATCCTTAACACCCCTCCTCGCCTTATAAACCGCCCAACTAACCACCCCATAATAAACAACCACCCAGCCCCACCACAAATAATCAATCTCAACATAAGCATAAGGCAGTTTAGTCAGCCATTCTACAACAATAATAATATATTTTAGCAGAAGCCAGGCAGGCAAAAAAAACACAAAAGCAAAATCAACAAAAATCAAACTTAACAATAATGCAACTAAACTAACTATCATTAAAACAGGCAATGTCCATAAAACCAATAAATTACTAATCAGTGAAACAATGGAAACTTGGGAAAAATTTAAAGCAATAATCGGCAAAGTGAAAATTTGCGCGGCAATTGTAATGCTTAAAATATCACGCGCGGCCTTGAGTTTTCCTGTCATTGCGAGGAGCGAACCTGCCTTGGCAGGTGAGCGACGCGGCAATCCCGTCGCACGTTGCAATAATCGCGGGATTGCTTCGCCTGCGGCTCGCAATGACATTTCCAAAATCGGATAGCAATAAGCAATGCCCGCAACCGCTAAAAAAGACAGTTGAAAGCCAATATCATCACGCAACAACTTTGGATTAATCAGCAGAAGAATCACAGCAGCCAGGACCAATGAATTAGTTAACTTATTAAGCCGGCCTAAATTCATAGCCCACAACACTAAAAACCCCATTAATCCGGCTCGCATGGCGCTCGCAGGCAAACCAATTAGCATAATATAAAATAATAAAAACAAACTTGCCAGCCAAAACGCTTTTTCGCGCGGCACGCCAATTCCTAACAGCAAACTCATCATCAACACGGCTAAAATACTAATATGCATTCCTGAAATCGCTACAATATGGCTAATGCCTGCTTGGGAAAATTTTTCCCGCAAATCATCCGGAATGCCTTTTTTGTCTCCTAAAATAATTGCGCGCGCCAAACTGGCTTCTGGTTCACTTAAACCATAATCCATAACCCCCCGCAATTTATTTTTATAATTAAAAATTTTCTTATAAAACCAACTCCTATAGCTCCCCTCTCCCGCAACCGCAGTTGTGGGAGAGGGGTTGGGGGTGAGGGCAGGGTAATAACAAACAGAGTAAACATCATACCTGGCTAAATATCTGTCATAAGCAAAGCCGCTAAATTTTTCCGGCGCTTGCAGTTTACAGATTATTTCCAACTCATCGCCGTAATTATATCTTGGGTATAAATTCGTGGTAACTAATATTTTGCCTTTGACATCAAAAGAGGTTAAACCTCTTCCGTAGAGGTTTAACCTCTTCGCGCTAATCTCCAACTTCTGATTCTTCTGCCTAATATCCGGCTCATTACTAACCACGCCAATCACTGTTACTGTCTGGCCATTATAATGCCAAATTTTATCAGGCGTATTTGTTGGCAAGCCAATAGCATAACGCCACATTCCTAAAAATAAAAATAAACCAAACAACAAAAACCAATAAAGGCGAGGTTTACAAACCTCGCCTTTATTGGTTTTTGCCTTTCGCCAAAATAAAACAACCGCAACCCCGCATACTACCATTGCCCCAAACCACCATAAATCATTTCGCGCAACTTGAACAGGTAAAAACGAAGCAATAGCAATGCCAGCAATAAAAGTCAAACAACAGATTAGGAATATTTTTGATTTGGAAAAAATAAAGGACATATAAAAGTGTATCAATTTTGAACCAAAAACTTGCGAAGGTTATACGATCACTCCCTCCCCTTGCGAAGGGGAGGGGCAGGTCGCTGACGCTTCAAAGCTTTAGCGACGGAGCGGTGGGGTTTAAGGAAAGCGGATATTTTGCGGATAAAATTTTACTTAACCTTTCCGCATCCACCGAAGATACGCTTCCATAAACCCTTCCAAATCCCCGTCCAGCGCTCCGTCAACATCCTGCGTCTCGTATTCAGTCCTATGATCCTTAACCATTTTGTACGGCTGCATTACATAAGACCTAATCTGCTTGCCCCATTCCGCTTTTTGCGCTTCTCCGCGTAGTTTTAATTCCTCTTTTTCTTTTTCTTCTTCTTGCAGTTTATATAATTTTGACTTTAATATTTTTAATGCTGTCTCCTTGTTTTGATGCTGGGATCTTTCATTCTGGCATGATACAGTAATTCCGCTTGGCTTATGCTTAATCCGCACAGCGCTGTCAGTTGTATTAACTCCTTGTCCGCCCGGCCCGGAAGATTTATACACATCAATGCGCAAATCCTCTTCTTTAATTTCCACTTCTTCCGCTTCCGGCAGTTCTGGAATAACTTCAACCAAAGCAAATGAAGTATGGCGCATAGCTTCAGCATCAAAAGGTGAAATCCGCACCAAGCGATGCACTCCTGATTCACTGCGCAAATAGCCATAAGCCCAGCGGCCATGCACATTCATTGTCATGCTTTTTATGCCTGCTTCGCTGCCAACCGTGCGATCAATAATTTCCGCCTGCCAGCCCTTTTTTTCAATAAAGCGCAAAAACATCCTCTCCAGCATCTGCGCCCAGTCCTGCGCGTCAACACCGCCTGTGCCGGCATGAATTGAAAGAATCGCATTATTTTTATCATACTTGCCGGAAAACAAAACCAAAAATTCTAATTTCTCAAACTTTTCTTTTAACTCATTATACTTCTTGCGCGCGTCTTCAGATATTGACTCATCGCCCTCCTTGTCTGCCATTGCCACCAATTCCTCTAATTCGGTTATTTCTTTCTTTAACTCTTCCCATTTGCCAACTTCAGATTCCAGCTCTTCCAGCTTTTTGCCCGCTTCAACAGCATGTTTATGATCATCCCAAAAACCGGGTTTCCCAATTTCCAATTTCAAATTTCCAATTTCCGATTTTTGCCCATCAATATCTAAAAGCCCCCATATATCAAGGAGGCATTCGCGTAATTCATTAATTTGTTTAAGTAAATTCTCCATAATGTAATGCGAACCTACAAATTATGCAAATTCTACGAACTTGCAAATCGGCTAATTTGTAGAATTCGCAAGTTTGTAGTTTCGCATACTAATTCGTAGCTTCGCATCATATTTAAGGTTTAACTTCTTTCCATGTCGGCAAAGGAACATTAGCATTTATTACAGTTGAGGCTGAACAAGTGTAAGAATCAGCATCGGTCACTTCTAATTTTATAGTAGTGAGGTCAGTAGAATCAAGTATAATAATTGTACTTGAAGCATCAGCAGGATTTATTGTTGCAGTTCCTGGCGTCACGCCTGTTGGATTAGTCCACTGCCAGCCGCAAGCGCCTGTTCCCCAATAATCCGAACAATATTCAGGTGTGGACGGAGCCACGGTAAAATAAAATTTACTGGCATCGGTGAACACAGCGCTCTCCCCTGCGCTTGGATTTTCAGGAAGCCAGTTAAAGTAAGGATTTGGAAATTCATGTTTATAGGTTGTGAATGTTAAAACATTGCCATCATCATTATCAGTATCTGGCTCAGTATTATATTGCGCCCAGTCTGATTCAGCATCACTGCTATCCCAAACTTTAACCCACCAATAATAAGCTGTATTATAATTCAAATCACCTGAACCAACTGAATACTGAGTAGCACCGCTAATAGTTTTACCAGTATCAATTATTGGATCAGCTGGATCACTGTCATCATCAAAGATCACTTGGTAAGCGCTTTGGGGGTCTGTGCCTGCAGGAACATCATCAGAATCACTGTATTCCCAGCGCAAAAATGCTTGCTTTGCCCAGTTTGAACAGGCATTAGCAAAATTCCAGTTAGGCGCGCTTAAATTAATAGCTGTTGGCACATTGTTTGCCGCGCTATTGTCATAAATAACCTTATAATCAGAACTGCCGCAAATATTTTCCCCATTCGGACCGCCTTCAGCGCAATTAAAACTAACCCAGCCAATACCTGCACTATTATCATTGCCATTCCAAGCCCAACCGCTAAAATCGCCTGCCGCGTCTATGGAAACGCCATAAGAATCAACGCTGGCAAAACTTATAGGAAATGAGATAGGAAACGAAATA
>DAOWHZ010000016.1 GCA_030641105.1 bacterium
AATACGGATAAATGATAATAAAAACATAGAAGTAATGCGAAACTACAAATTATGCAAATTCTACAAACTCGCGAATGCCACGAATTATCAATTCGCAAGTTCGTAGTTTCGCATACTAATTCGTAGGTTCGCAATTCGCGAGTTTGTAGAATTTGCATAATTTGTAGTTTCGCATCATAATATATATTTCCCCACCGCCTGATCACTAATAATCATCCCATTATCCAGGGTAATAACCCTTTTTCGCAAGCGATTAACAATTTCCCTATTATGAGTAACCAAAACTACCGTGGTGCCGAATTTATTAATTTTTTGCAGCAGTTCTATAATTTCTTCGGCATTAATTGAATCTAAATTACCGGTTGGCTCATCAGCTAAAAGTATTTTTGGGCGATGCGCTAAAGAGCGGGCAATAACCACGCGCTGCTGTTCTCCGCCGGAAATTTCCAAAGGATAACGATGCATTTTACCTTCTAAGCCAACAATCTTTAAAACATGCGGCACGATCGTTTTTATTTTTTTAGGAGCCTGCCCGCAAACCTGTAAAGCAAAAGCGACATTTTCAAATAAAGTTTTTTTGTCAAGCAATTTAAAATCCTGAAAAATCACGCCGATTTGCCTTCTTAAAAATGGCACTTCACGCTGGCCAATATTAGTAATATCCCAGCCGCCAACAACAACTTTCCCATGGCTTACTTTTTCTTCGCCAATTAAAGCTTTAACCAAAGTGGTTTTACCAGAACCGGATTGGCCCACAATAGAAACAAACTCGCCTGGTTTAATATGCAAAGCAACCCTGTCTAAGGCCTTGATGTTATGAGGATATATTTTGGAGATGTTTAAAAGTTTAATCATATTTACGATTGTCGATTTACGATTGTCGATTTACGATTTAATTTTAAAATCTTTTCAATCGACAATCGTAAATCGTCAATCGGCAATTTTTCTCATTCCATACCTTAACAAATCTTCTGTCTCAATAAAACTAACATCTCTGGTGTCCGCGCCCAGTGTTACCACAATAATCTGCTCTCCATTATCTGCTTTTGCTCTGGTCATTAAACAATATCCGGCTTCATCCAAATAACCGGTTTTAGATCCTGTTATATTAAAATGATTTCTGAATATTAATTGGTTGGTATTTTTTACGGTATATGGCTCTTCTGTATTTATCGTATAAAATTTATATTTGGACATTGTGCTTGCTTTCTGAATAATAGGATGCGTAAAGACCTCTTTGGTTATTATAGCATAATCTTGGACAGAACTCACATTTTCCGGAGACAAACCGGTTGGTTCAACAAAATGTGTTGAAGTTGCTCCCCAGCTTACAACCAATTCGTTCATTTTTTTAATAAAATCATCACGGGACAAACCGCTGACACGAACTAAAGTTTCAATTGTATTATTAGCAGAGCCAACCAAGGAAGCATACAGCAAATCCTCTATGGTCATGATATCGCCATCTTTAACCCGCAACCGTGATGATTCCCACTTATTGCAATACTCGTAATTATACTCTTCGTCTTTTGAGCTATAAGCTACTTCTCTGTCTAAACTTGGCCTAGTGTCCAAAAAAACTTTTACGGCAACTAATTTGGTTAAACTAGCTAAGGGCAAAGTTGTAGTAGCATTTTTTTGCCATAAAACTTCATTAGTTTGCTCATTTATCACAATAGCTGATTTAGCTGTAATAATCGGCTTGATTGTTGCTCCGGAGCTGGCAATACCTATAACCCTGCCAAATTTTGGCGCAATATAAAGCGGTTCAATGCGAACATTAATCATGCCTTGCCATGTCGGGGCTAAACAGGCAAAAGCGAATTTATCCAAATCAATAACACGATCGGGATGCGCTTTTCTGTCAGGCCCGTAATCATTAATTTTTACATCAACAAATTTGCCATTATCAGTATTATAAACCCTCAGTCTGGAGCCCTTGGGAAAATCCGGCGATGCCGCAAAATTACCGCCTTTATACGCGTACCAGCTTGCCCTGCCAACAGTCATAGCTTCTGGATTAACAAACACGGCAATGCGGGCAAAAGGCAGATGAATTAAGGAACGGACAAATAATTCAGAAGGATAATCCTTAGTTGGCAAAGGCCTCCATGCGGAATAATTTTTATCATAAAAATAAACTTGCTTATAATAATTATTTAATTCATCGTAGCTAAACTGAATATAAAATGGCTGATGATTATCATAAGCTTGCTTATTGCGAAATTCAAACTGATAAATCTTGCTTATCCGATCTAACTGCCATGGCATATCCATTGGTTCATTAAGCTGTATTACATCCACGCCGGTTGCTTCGCTTAAAATATCTGGCACCAAAGACAGCTTCAGTTCATCATTAAAAGCAGCTACAGTATAACCTTTGGCAATGGTTGGCTGGTCAAGATGAATATAGTATTGAAGATTAATATTATCTGTTTGAGCCGATGTTTCCGCATTGCCAGTATCAGTGGCATAAATAAAACTGCTAATCAATGTTAATAATATTAATAATAATATTTTTGTTTTATCCATATAATAATGGTTAATGGTTAATGCGTGCTTTTCACAATATCATTATAGCACAAAAGCGATAAAAATATAAAATAAAAAACCGGCAAAAGCCTGCAGAGCGTTAATGAAGAGCAAAAACGCTTAGAGGAGAGAGATTCTAAGAAACGCTCTCTGCTCCTCCACTCTACAGATTTTTACCGGTTTTGTTATGCCTTTCATTTCTTATATTTTAACACATGCTTTGAATACAGGAAAGAAGGCGTAATTTTAAAACTATGCTGTAAAAAAAATTTTTGTTGCTATTTAATTTTCAAAAAACTCTCACCTCTCTGAACCCGCCAATCGCATTGGCGAATTCGGAGAGATGGAGCAGAATGATGAACTATCAAACTGCTCCTTTTTAAAATAATACAAATTTTGGCGGATTTTAAGCTACTTTTAATGTTGCTTGATAAAAGCAATGTTGAAGAAAAATTCTTGCAGGTCTATCAAATTTGATGTGCAAATACCCATTTCCTATCATGGTTGGGATAGTCAGCGTATCTCCGGGTTTGGCATTATTAAAAAAAGTATCTTGTTTTAAGCACTGCCCTTGGATCCTACCTTTTTTTAGTGATGCAAACTCCATTATCTGAACATTGTGATTGCTGTCCAATACAACAAGTATTGCTCTCATTTTTTTCTCCTTTTCTATTTTTTTATTTTTTAAAATTTATCTGACCGTCTAAAACAACAAACCATTTATTATTTTAAACGGCAGATAAATTTATAAACAAAGAGAAAATCAATGAAAAGGATTTTTAATCTGTATCATTCAATTTAAAAGAACAATTTTTTATCCTTCTGATTTTCAGAAGAAAGCAGTAAATATGATTTTATTTCTCTGTTCACTGCCCTATTCTGAATTATCAAACAAAAAAGGCAATAAATATTATGGTACTCTTAAAATATTTAGAAGAGAGTGCCGTAATACTTAATTGCCTTTATGTATTGGCAATGCCTCTCTCCAAACATTAGCCCTGCCTATTGCAAGGATTTTATTTAGTTTTCAAAATTCTTTACTTGATTTTTCAGTATATCACACTATTAAAATCTTGTCAAGCGTTTTGGACTTTTTTTGACAATTTTTAGCTTATTTTAGCTAATTTCCTATAAAATTACCATGCTTTAAAAAAATAATAATTTTAGGAATTACTATAAAATTTTTTTCACGGCTTTTTTCTTTTTTTTAAATATGTTATATAATATAGTAACGCGGGATTAGTACAATGGTAGTACATCTGCTTCCCAAGCAGGAAACGCGAGTCCGATTCTCGTATCCCGCTCCATCCTTCGTCCCGCAATCCTGCGGGACTACGGATGGCAAGCCATTCTCTAAGGGGCTTGCCCTCTGAAGCTTTAGCGAAAGAGGGCCGAGATAGCTCAGTGGTAGAGCAACGCATTCGTAACGCGTAGGTCATGGGTTCAAATCCCATTCTCGGCTCAAAAAAAATAAATGAAGGCGCCCCGCCGTTCGCGAACAGCGGGGCGCCTTCATTTATTTTTTGCTCGTGGCTATTCGTAACAATTCATACTATTTACCAAACCCTTAAACCCGCCGCCATCTCTCTTACATAATCATCCAAGCTTCTGCTTTTAATAAAAATGTATTTTAAGCCAATTAAATTTTCTTTCCTGCCATAACACTGAACAAGATAATAGCCGCTGTTGGCATGCTCTTGGCCAAAGGCTAATCCGCCTTTGGCGGAAATAATACTTATTTGTCCGGCTTTTAAATTACCTATATTCTGGCCAAATTTAACAGTTGCTTCATTATAAGTATAATACTTGCCAACGCCAAATTCATCTCCCTGACTTTTAGCAATTTGATAAAAATTTGCTTTAGACTCCATCATCTGTTGAATTTTACTGACTTTAACCAAAACCGCGTAATTGTTTAAATTATACAAAATTGTAAAAAAACTAACACACCCTACAATAATAATTATTGTTAAAACTAATAATAAATAGCAGGTTATTAACAATCTTGGCTGCGCATCGGTTCTGCGCTCGTTCAGCCAAATCTTTGTTCGCTGTTGTTTTTTTGGTTTTTTGTATTTTTGTGTTTCATTGTTTTTGTGTTTTTGTGTTTTTGCCTGCCCTCCGAAGCCTTGTCGCTGACGCTCATTAGCTTTAGCGACGGAGCGGCGTAGGGGGATGTTTTTGTGTTTCGTTTGTTCAATTCGCTTTAATCTCTGTCTTTTCTCCGTTGTCTTTTTTTCTCTCATTCTCTGCCACTTCAATTTTAATTGTTCTGCTTTTTCTTTTACCAGCTTTTCTTTATCTTGAACAGAATCATCCGCAACAGCTTTAGAATCAGCAGAAACAAAAACATACCCATTGTCTGCCGTCTGTTTTCTGCCGTCTGTTTTCTGCCGTCTGTTTTCTGTTTTCCTCCTAACCACAAGCCCGTCAACCTGCTTAGGCTTGAATTTTTCAGTGGCAGCTTCAATTTTGCGAGCTTCATCTTGGCTAATGCTCTCAACTGGCTTAGCGGTCTTGCTTTTCTCGCCAATAGACTGCAGAACAACTTCCCGCGCTTTTTTTAAATCCTGTCCGCTTAATTTTTTAATGCCGTCAAGCATTTTGTCGTTATTGCTTGACATACTTTTATTTTAACATATTAACAAACTTTTTTCCACCTTTACATATAATTTATCAAGCTTCTTCTGCTTTCCCGTCCAGGCTTTAATGCCAGAG
>DAOWHZ010000076.1 GCA_030641105.1 bacterium
AAAAAAAATAATATTAAATTTAATAATATAAAAAGAATTATTAATAATTAATTATTTTAAAAATTATGCTAAAAGAAGAAAATAAAATAAAATTAGTGTATTTAGGGTGCGGCAATGACAGATTAAAGGATTTTATCCATGTTGATATTGATTATGGGAAAAATAAATCCGGCCCGCATGATATTATAGCTGATATGACTGAATACCTGCCTTTCAAGGATAATTCTGTGGATTTAATTTATTCAAAGGCAACTATACCAGCATTGTCTTATCAAGAGTTTATTAATAATCTTTTGGAAAGCCATCGCATTCTAAAGAAAGGAGGATGCGTTAGGATGGTGCTTTTTGACTTTGATATTCTTGTAAAGGATTATTTAAACAAAGTAAATAGGCCGGAAGTGCCTTCGCCTGGCATGCCTAATGAGAATTATGTTGATACTTTTGTGCGTAGGATGTTGTATTTTACGAATCGCTATCTTCATAATTTTGACACTTTAAAAAGAGCTCTTAAAAAAACCGGTTTTGAACAAGTCAAGGAATGCAATCCGGGCGACACTAGAATTGAATGCGCTAAAGACGAATTGCTTAGGGTTGAGCTTAATAGAGACGACAATATTATAGTAGAGGCGGTTAAATTGGATGAAGAGCCGACTGCAAAATACGCAAGCATTTATCCAAAAAATCATTTTTCTTTGGATTATTTTTTGGCTAAATATTTGAATGTCAAAATTTCAAGATATGTGGAGAGAAAACCAATGTTTATTCAGAGATATTGGCTGAAAACAATGATTAATTTTAATAAAAACAAAAAATATTAATGTTGTTTATAATTTTATGAGTCAAAAAAATTTCATCCTTTGGCTGACTGGCTTGCCAGCAGCGGCAAAACAACATTAGGTAAAATTATTTATCAAGAATTAAAAAATAAAGGATATAAAATACATCACCTTGATGGTGATGAAGTTAGAGCTGCATCTAAGGAAAATTTAGGCTTTTCCAAGGAAGATAGAGATAAAAATATCAGTTTAGCTATACATTTAGCTATGCAATATTAAAATAAAGGATATATTGTGGTTGCTAGCTTTATTTCTCCTTATAAAAAACATAGGCAGTGGGGCAGAGAGAAGCTGAAAAATTATATTGAAGTATTTGTTAATTCGCCCTTAGAGGTTTGTGAAATTAGAGATCCGAAAGGAATGTACAAAAAAGCTCGGGTAGGGGGAAATAGAATTTTTTACCGGCATATCTGATTTATATGAAGAGCCGGATAATCCTGAAATAGAGCTAGAAACCAATCCTAAGACGGTTGAAGAATGCGCATCTAAAATTATGCGATATTTAAAAGATAATGGATTTGTATAAATCCACAGGCCATATTTGCATAACTATTGCTTATTTTAAATTTTTAACATATAATATTAATTATAAGTCTATTGCTTTCCGAAATGAGGTTAGATTCCTCTGCTGTCCCGCAACTGTAAAGCCCTGAAAATTTCAGGGACAAGCCAGGTCGAGTAAGCAGTAGTATAATAGATAAAATTAATTCATTTAACTCTTCGAGGATTGAGAGCTAATGAACACTCGTATTATTTACTCCGCACCATAAAACACTCCGCGCTCTCTGGCGCAGGGTTGTTATTCTAACTATTCTACCTTGTCTCAGGGTAAACGCCCCGTGGTCAAGGTGCGGGGTTTATGGTTGTTTTTTATAGTTCTTCCTCAAAAAGGGAGATTTTTTTATGAAAACAAAACATTTATTTTTATTTATTGCGCTGGCATTAATTTTTCAGCCGATTTTTGCTGTTGCCGACATTGGAAGCGCTGTTTCTTATCTGCAGGCCCAGCCGCAAGACGCGTGGATTACTCAGGCATTAGCCGCTGTAGGAGCAGATAACATAGCAATAGGCCATTTAGCTAGTGTTTCAGGAACATCGGCAACTGATTATGCTAAAACTATTTTAGCATTGGCGGCAGTCGGAGAGAGTCCTGCAAGTTTCGGAAATATTGATTATGTTGCCAAGCTAAAAACTTATTACAATAATAATCAAATTGGCGATGAAAGCTTGCTGAATGATGATATTTGGACGATTTTAGCTTTGGCTTCAGTTGGAGAAGTTGATTCAAGCGAGGCAATGGCGGCAAAAAATTATTTATTATCTCATCAAAATACTGACAGCGGCTGGGGTTATGCTGTTAACGGTGATAGCGATACAAATGATACAGCCGCGGCAATAATGGCATTAATAGAAGCGGGGATAAGCGCCTCAGATTCTATTATCACTAATGCCGTTGCTTATCTTCAGTCAGCTCAAAATACTGATGGCGGTTTTGGCTGGACAACAGGATCTGATTCTGATTCTGGTTCTGATTCCTGGGTTATTTCAGCTTTGTATAAAATCGGGCAAAACCCTGCTGATTGGGATAAGAACGGCAATAATCCGATCAGCCACCTAGAATCTCTTCAGGATGCTGACGGCGGTTTTTGGTGGGTTGAGCCGGGAACTTCAGAATGGAACAACAAAGCCATGACGCCTTACGCGGTTATTGCTTTAGCAGGCAAAAGTTTTCCGGTTGGTTATTGGATGGCAGATTCGGGCGCTTATTATTTAAGAATAGAGGGCCAGAGCAATATGATTTGCGATACTTATGCCGGCGGCGATACAGCTTTAGAGGTTGTAGAGAATGCGGCTGAAATTTGCGGCTATACTTATGTTATTACTGAGTCTTCTTTTGGATTTTATTTAAGCCAAATAAATAATGAATCTGCCTCAGGCATGTCCGGCTGGATGTATTTTGTAAATTATGAATCTCCGCCAATCGGCGCGGCTGATTATTTATTAGCTGAAGGCGATGAAGTGTTGTGGTATTATGGCGAATGGGGATGGCAGCCGACAAGGTTGTCTGTAATAAAAAATAATTCAAGTAATAGCATAACCGCTACTGTTGAATATTTTGACGGCCAGGAATGGAACGCGTTAAAAGATGCGGTTATCAAGGGAGGTGATCAGGATTATACGACTAACAGCTCAGGCCAAGCAATAGCTGTTTTGCCAGACGGCAGTTATAAATTATACGTTGAGAAAAATGGCTTTGTGCGAAGCAATCAAACAGAAGTTTTGATTGGCGCAGAAGTATCGCAGAGTGTTGGCTTAATTGTTGAAATTGAGCAGCCTATATCGTCTGATGGCGTTGGAATTGCCGGCGAAGCAATAATTTTTGAAGTTATACCCATGCAATTAAATTTTGGCAAAATAAAGCCGGGTAATACAGTTTCTCAAACATTAAATATAAGTAATTCAGGAACAGTTGGTTTAACAGTGGCGGCATTAATGAACGGCGATGAGGTGTTTAAAGAAAACATGAAACTTAATAATCAGCTTTGGTCAAGTTATAACACTACTTTAGCAAGCAGTGAAAACAAGGACATAGAAGCAAGTTTGTCTATCCCAGTAAATTATCTTGATTCAGGAATAAAAACCGGCGAACTGATTCTTTGGGCTAATGCACAATAACCATTATGAAAGAAAAATTACTAATTATTTTTATAGTATTTATATGCGGTTTGTTGTTTGCATGGCCGGCATTGGCACTTAGCGTTGGCATAAAGCCAACAGAGATTAATTTGCCTGTTGTTATTGGTCATAAAACAGAAAGCAAAATATTAGTCATTAATACTGGAGCAGAACCAGTGCTTTATAAAGTTTATCCAGATGATTTAGCAGATAAAATTATTGTCAAACCCGCTGATTTTCGCTTAGAGCCGGGAAGCAACCAAATTGTTACTGTTATTGTTAAAATATGGAAGCCCGGTAAGTTTTCTACTAATCTTTCAGTTGTAGCTCGGCCGCTCGGCTTAAATGGGTTAGTAGCAGTTCCGGGGATTAAAGTGCCGATTACCATTACATCAATAGATATTCCTTTTTGGTGGATAATTTTAGAAGTGGTTATTGGAAGTTGTTTGATAATATTTTTTACGGTAAAATTAAAAAGAAGAAAAAGATAAAGAGGGTATCAAATTTATGAAATTTATTTCAAAAATTATTATTGTGATTGCCGTGTTTATTGCAGGATTCATTGCCGGACAGCAATACGCAACAGCGCCAGAACAGCGGGATAGCCAGTTAATTAGCGGACAGCAGGAACAAGAACAAAAATATGTTAGCTTAATGCTTGATTTTGGCAATGGAAATATTAAAACATTTAGCGATATTGCGATAGGGGATAATGCTTCTGTATTTGAGATTTTGCAAAAAGTTGCTTCTGAAAACAGTATAGAATTAAATTACAAGGATTATGGCGGCGATATGGGCGTATTTATTGAATCAATCAATGGAAAGCAGAATGATTTTGATTCAGGATATTATTGGCAGTATTGGGTTAACAGCCAATACGCGAAAGTCGGCGCAAGCTCTTACAAACTGCAAGATAGAGATGTTGTTGAATGGAAATATGTTAAAGGGCAAATAGAAAATTAATTTTATATAATTACTAAGCTTTGGTAAATTTATTAAAAATAAAATTTATTAGTTTATTGTCGCTTCGCTATTTATTGTTTTATTGAAACCAATAAACCAATAAACTAATAAATTTTAATGCTTTAAAGTATTTTTTCAAAAATAAATGCTATTATAGAGAAAATACTAAAGCTTAGTTTGATATTATGACAACAAGAACAAAATTAATTATTTCAATCGCCCTGGTTTTTCTAGGAGTAGTGTGCAGATTAATGCCTCATGCGTGGAATTTCGCGCCAATTGCCGCTATCGCGCTGTTTGCCGGAGTGTATTTAGGCAAGAATTACGCAATCAGCCTGCCGATTATTGCGATGCTGGTTGGAGATTTTTTTATTGGTTTTTATGATTGGCGGCTGGGCTTAGTTGTTTACGGCAGTTATATGGTTATTGGTCTGCTGGGCCTCATTGTTAAAAAGCATAAATGCCTTGAAACAGTTATTGCTGGAAGCATCGCCGCTTCTGTAATATTTTTTATTGCCACCAATTGGGCGGTTTGGCAATTTTCTCCATGGTATGCCAAGAGTATGGAAGGATTAATGCAATGCTATATTTTAGCTTTGCCGTTTTTTAGAAATACATTATTAGGCAATTTGTTTTATGCTTCCGTCTTATTCGGCGCGTATGAAGCCGTAGTAATTTTAGCGCGCCAACAGAAAATTCGGGCTAATCAAGAAATAAATTCTTTGTTATTGCGATAATCTGTGGAATTGAAAAAATAATGTGTAAAATTCATTTGCGCTAAATGTTATAAATTAAGATACAAGAAACAAGCAACTTCGCATCTTTTGGGCAAATCTTTCTAATACCGATCACACTAAAAGTAATTTACCAAAAGGTGCGGGGTTGCAGTTATTGTATCTTATATCTTGTATTTTGATTTATGTGTTACGCGCCCGTCTTGCCCGCCCGCCCAGACTTGGCGAGGCTGGCAACGCGAGGCAGGTTATGAGTTACGCGAGACTCATCTCCCCCCTCCGCTCAAAACAGTAGCAATAGTTTTAAGCACAATAGACAGGTCAAGATAAATCGATCTGTTTTTTATATAGAAGAGATCGTATTGCAGTTTTTTTAAGGTGTTTTCATAAGACGGCGAGTGGTATTCGCCGGAAATCTGGTCCCAGCCGGTAATGCCTGGCTTGACCAGCATTCTTTCGCGGTAAAAAGGAATGGTTTGTTCCAGCTCTTTTATTAATTCAGGCCGTTCAGGGCGAGGGCCGACAAAACTCATTTCGCCTTTTATAATATTAATCATTTGCGGTATTTCATCAATTCTGGTTTTGCGCAGAAAAGAGCCGAATTTAGTAATGCGCTTGTCATTTGCGGCTGTTGGCGCAAAATCATTGTTAGCAGTTGCCATAGTTCTGAATTTAATAATTTTAAAAAGTTTATTATTTTTGCCAATGCGGATTTGCTTAAATAAAATTGGCCCCTTGCTGTCTAATTTAATAAACAAACCAATAATAGCCCAAAAAGGCAAAGTGATAATTAAAATTATTAAAGCTAAAATTATATCATAAATACGTTTAACCGCATCAAACAGGATTTTACTGCCTTCGCTTAAATTTTCCAAAAACCACATTTGATTAATAGCAACAATTGGAATTTTACCTGTAATAGCTTCATAAAAATTAGGCAAGCTAACGCAATTTATTTTTAAATGCAGGCAGTTAAATAAAGAAGCGCGTAATTCTGGCGATTGGTGCGGATCAGAAGTTAAAACAATGGTTGTTACTTTTTTTTCTGCTATTAATTTTTTTAAATCAGCTATGCCTTTTATAATGGATATGCCATCAATCTCTGTTAAATTAATATTTTGATCATCAACAATAAATGCAATATTATAGCCAAGGTGCGGTTTTTGTTTAAGGTCTTTAATTAACTCTTTAACTTGCTGGTTAAGGCCGATAACAGCAATGGTATTTTTAGGCAGATAAGCTTTAAGCGACCAATTATAAAATTGCCGCCATAGATAAAAAAGAATAGCAAAAATAACAATATAAATTACTAAATTTCTTTTTGGGGCAATGTTTATTTGCGGCGCTAAATAGAAAAAAACCGCTGATAATAATCCGGCTATTGCTAAACTGCGGGCTGTAATCTGGAAGAATTTAGCGTTGTTAACAGCTAAATTTAAATCATAAAGATTTGCAATATAAAAGATTATTAGCCAAACAACAAAAACAATAGTAAAAGGCCAAAAATGGCTTTGCCAATTATTTTGTATTGGCTGTCCCCAGTAGCGCAGTAGTAGAGTTAAATAAAGCGAAAGGTACAAAATTCCAATATCGCCGACTAAGAGTATTAATTTTTTGGCTTGGTTATTCATGGGGTTATTATAGTATTATTAGAGCAAAAAATCAACAGCCATTGCTCCTTGAAAATTTTTATGATTTTTGCTATAATATAAGCATGAAATTTCATAAGAACAAAAACAATAAAGCAAAAAAATGGTTTGCTTATTTAATTTTAGGCGGCTTTATAATTAAATCGCTAGGTTTTATTTTTAAAAAACAAAATTGGGAAAAAATTCAGGTTAATTTTAAAGATTTTTTTCAAGAAGAGAAAGAAGAGGTTGAAGAGCTAACAGAAGGCAAGCAAAGTTTTAAAAAGTTTTGTTGTGATTCCGGCTCTATTATTAAAGAGTATTTTATACCTTATGAAGATAATGATCATAAGCCGAAAATTTTGCGGACCAAGTCATTGGCTGTTATTGTGGTTGGATTGGTTTTGATTAAAGCAGTGGTAACCGGTTATTTGTTTTTTATTTATCCAAATCAGGCAAGAATGACAGAATTAATAAGCCGGCAGATTTTGGAATTAATCAACAAAGATCGATTTAGCAATAATTTGTCAACTTTAACAATTAACCCTGCTCTAAATTCCGCGGCGCTAACCAAGGCGCAGGATATGCTTGATTATGATTATTTCGCGCATAAAAGCTTAAACGGTAAAATGCCCTGGGATTGGATTAACAGAGGAGAGTATGCTTATTTGTTTGTGGGGGAAAATTTAGCAATGAATTTTTCTTCAGCCCAAGCCGCGCATAATGCTTTAATGCAATCAGAAACTCACAAGAAAAATATTTTAAATCAGAAATATATTGATATAGGCCTGGCAGTATTGCATGGCGAATTAGACGGTAAGCAAACAAATATTTTAGTGCAAATGTTTGGGTATCGGGCAGATGACAGACCCGCTTTCGCTAAAGCTATGGCGGGCGAGCAGCAGAAATCAGAAAGTAGCGCGCTATCCGCCGCTGTCTTGCCGGATATTCCAACTATTCCCAACAAGACGGTTGAACCAGAGCCAGTTTCAGAGCCGGCAACTGCAAATTCAGAAGAACAGCCGACTGAACCGACAAAACCTGCTTTGTTAAGCCAAGGCGGGCCAGCCGAACCAGAAAAAGAAATAAAAATTGAGATTAAGCCAGTAAAGAAAAAAGAAACAAAAGTTGCTGCTGTAAGCAAGGACATATATGTTAGTCCTAATAAGCTAATTGAAAATAATAAAATTACTCAAGCCATGTCTTTTACTGTCCAAGAAGATGAAAAGATTACTTTGGCGGCTAAATTAGTCAGAACATCTCATTATATCTTTATTGCTGTTTTAGCCATAATGGCTATTGCTTTATTCATTAATATTTTTGTCAGAATCAGTATTCAGCATAAATCAGTTATCGCGCAAAGTTTGTTAGTTATTATTTTTATAGCAAGTTTAATTTATGTCCGTTTGCATTTTTTGGAGCAGGTTTTAGAAAGAGTGGCGGTGTTGTAAGATACTATTGATAATTTTAAATTTATAGATTAAAAATAAACTAAAATTATTCTTTAAGGGCATATAACAAAAAGTTATGTTTCTACAAGAGTAATTTTATTTTTGCGCTGAAAACAGCGTAAAGCAAATACTTTAAAATAAACAAAAAAGGAAGTGAAATTAGCTCTTTAAAAATTGAATTATGCGGCAAAAGCAATGTTATTTTGATTTTAATGTTAAATCAGCTATAATAAAAAAAGGGGGTAATAGCTAATTTAATTATTTAAAACATAACAACTTTATGTCCAAAAAAAACATTTTATTATTGATTGTGGCAGTAGTTGTTGTTGCAGTTTTTGCTTTTATTGTTGTAAGCAATAAAGCGCCGCAACAGCAACAAAAGCAAGTAAATCTTAATCAAGGGAAGGAGGTTGATATAAGCGATTGGCAGACTTACAGGAATGAGGAGTATGGGTTTGAGGTGAAGTATCCACAAAATTGGTATTGGGAAGATTATACGGAGGATTTCAAACATTTAACGATTGGTTTTTACCGTCCAAATAACAAAAGAGGATGGGAGTATTTTGGAGATATCGTGATTGCAGCACTTGAAAATAAAAACAATGAAAGTATAGAAGAATTTTACGAAAGAGGAACTAAGACGAAATTTGAACAAACGGATAAGTTAATGAAAATAGAAAATAAAAATAATCAGGAAATTATAGTTGTATATGAAGAATTAGGATTTTTTTCACTTGATTCAGCTAAATTAATATGTAACGGAAATATTGTTATTATTGATTCTTTTTCTGATACTCTTAGGGAATATTTTGAAGAGATTGTAGATAGTATTTTATGTTTTTAAATCCATCAACATAGCAAGAAAAACGGAGGTATGTCATGAAAAAGTATTGCATGGTTTTATTTGCAGCGGCAGTTGTTTTAAGTTATTGTAGTATTGTCCATAGTTACGAAGTTGCTGATTCTTTTATTTTTCCGATTGACGGATATACAGACGATGGATGTTTTGATTGGGGAGTACAGACATACAGAGATGGAATTTTGAAAAATCATGTTGGCGATGATTATTGCGTACCAGAAGGCACAGACGTAATAGCGATAGGTAATGGTAGAATAAAATTTACACTTGATGATCCTACTGGCAGGACTTTATATCCAAGATATTGGTATGGGTTAATGGTAATGGAACATACGAAGCTAAACGGAGATAAAGTGTGCAGTATTTACGGACACGCAAAACCGGTAGAAGTTGATATTAATGGCGAATTTAGAAAATTACAAGTTGGCGATGAAGTAGTTAAAGGTCAAAAAATTGGAGAAATAGTTAATTATCCGCCCAGTTCGGAGCATATCCATTTTGGAATATACAATGGGGCTTATATAACGGAAGAGGGTGAGGGTTCAACTTTAGGAACATGGTTATTCGGTTATTGTCTTCCAGAAAATTTTCCAGGAAATTATTTAGATCCAATCGCTTTCATCCAATCCCACCAACCCGACCTCACCCGCGGCCTAATCGCCCACTACCCCTTTAACGGCAACGCAGACGATGAGAGCGGGAACGAAAACCACGGCACGGTTTATGGAGCTACTTTGACAATAGACAGGTTTGGGAATCCTAATAGCGCTTACAGTTTTGATGGTGATGATTATATCTTTTGTCCGACAGTTGGGCGGTATGAGAAGGTAAGTTGGACTGGTTGGTTTAAAACAATTCACGACTA
>DAOWHZ010000004.1 GCA_030641105.1 bacterium
AAAATTTTAATAATATTTTTCTTGTTTCTAATTTTTACCATTTCCCGAGAATAGAAGCTATGGCAAAAAAAGATGATGAATTTCGGCGGTTATTAAAAAACGGGCGACTATTATTTCAATCTGCCGAGGAAATTTTATTAAAACGCAAATCAAAGGGGAGCAAAGTTGTTATGTCGGGATATGGCAGCAAGGCCATGCAGGAAAGAATCGCAATGGAGCAGAAAGGAATCAAAGACATAAAAGAAGGAAAATATAGATTTTAATTTATAGAATATGAACATAAAAAATAAGTTAAACAGAAATATTAAAGTAAAAGGTGTTGATTTAATTAATTTTGTTAATCTTGATGAAAAGGATTTAAAAATGATTTTGGAATGGAGAAACGATATAAGGGTCAGAAAATGGATGTTTGATAATGAAATAATTTCTTTAAATGATCATTTGAATTTTATTGAATCTTTAAAAAATAAAAGCGATAGAGCCCAATTTTTAATAAAGAAAAAAGAAAAAAAATTAGGCACGGTTAATATATATAATATAAATTTAAAAAATAAAAGATGTGTTGGCGGATATTATTGCAATCCTTCTTTAATAAATACAGGAGTGGGAATATTGCTGGCATATTTAGTGCTTGTATTATCATTTGATGTTTTGAAATTGCACATTTCAAGAGGAACTATTATAGAAGGAAATCAAAATTCATTAAAATTAAATAAGCTTTTTGGCTATAAGACAGAAGGAGTTTATTATGATTATATGTATGATAGCAATGAAAATAAGTTTAAAAATGTTGTTATAGTAAGCGCTTTTGATAAAGATTGGCCGGCCAAGAAGAAAGAAATAGAAGATAATTTATTAAAAAATTTGCTTCGTGAATGATTAATGGCTTATGAAAACAAATATTAACAAGATAAAAATCGGAGTTGATTTAGTAGAAGTAGGTAGGTTTAAAGATGTTGAAGGCAAAAAAAAATTTTTAGAAAATATTTTTACTCCGAGAGAATTAATGGATTGCAGAAATAAAAATAATTTTCATGAGAGTTTAGCTGCTCGTTTCGCCGCTAAAGAAGCAGTTAGAAAAAGCATTGCAGAAAATATAAATTTTAATGAGATAGAAATAATTAACGAAAAAAACGGAGATCCGTCAGTAGTTTTTTTAAATAAAAAAATAAAAAAGAAATACAGATCATTAATTAGCATTACCCACACAAAACAATTTGCTCAAGCGTTTTGCTTGACCTTTGTAATTACATAGTTTTTATGCCGCATAAAAATAAGCTTCTCTTGATAGATTTGTCTAATTATGAAAATTTGAGCGAGAAAAAAATTAGATCAATAAACCTTTTCAATTTTCCTGTCGGCTTAATGTCGTTGGCGACATTTTTGAAAAAAAATAAAGCCCCTCTGGATACTGATATTGTTAATTACGGTATAGATTATGAAAATGATGAAGAATTAATAAAGATAATAAAACAGCGTTTACCTAATTTTGTCGGCATTCGCGCGTTGTCTACCAATGAAAAAGTTTTAGTTTATATAGTTGATAAAATTAAAAAATTATTTCCTAATATTTTTATAATTATAGGTGGGCCTTACGTTTCCAATATTAATGATGAAAATTTAAAGAAAATTTCTGCTGATGTTTTTGTAATAGGCGAAGGCGAGGAAACCACCTTGGAATTATTCGGAAAGCTGGTTAAAAATCAAGATTACAGCAGCATAGAAGGTATTGCCTTTAGAAAAGAGGGCAGGAGCGTTATTAATAGAAGCAGAGAGTTTATTCAGGATTTTAATAAAGTGCCTTTCCCTGATTATGACTTAATTAATTTTTCAGAGTATTTTTTAAAAGCCAATTGGGGATATACTGCCAGTCGATATGCGCTGATTGAATCCAGCAGAGGATGTCCTTATAACTGCATTTATTGCCATAAAAATTTTGGCAGAGTGACCCGCCTGCGAAGCGCTGAAGTAATTTTTAATGAAATAAAAAGGCTGAATAAACAGTATGGCATGACAGATTTCTTTTTTGTTGATGATATTTTTAATATAAATTACCAGAGAGCCAGCGATATATTTGATAATATTATAAATTCAGAATTAAATGTGCGTTTGCATTTTCCAAACGGTCTTAGGGGAGATATATTAGATAAGAGTTTAATTGATAAGATGATTAAGGCAGGCACAATTTCTGCGGCGTTAGCAGTAGAAACACCGTCTCCCAGACTCCAGAAATATATAAACAAAAATGTTAATTTGCCCAAACTGGAGGAGAACATTGATTATATGTGCGATAAGGGAGTTATGGTTAGGTTGTTTTTTATGTATGGGTTTCCCACAGAGACAAAAGAAGAAGTTGAATACACTTTGTCGTATATGAAGAAATTCAAAAAATGCGTCCTACCTTATCTTTTTGCGGCTAAATATTACAAAAATACTAAAATGTATTCACTGGCTGTTGAGGAGGGATTTTCAAAAAAAGAACTGGAAGAGTCCCAAGAGGGATTGTATAATGAAATTCAATTTTGTGAAACGCCTTTACTGCCAAGAAGTTTTTTAAGGGCGGCGCATTATAAATGGATAAAAGAAATAATATTAAATCAAGAAAGAATGCTTAATGCTATTGCTATACAAAGAAAATACCACACAGAAAAGGAAATAGAATTTTTCTACTCCTCGTTTTTCGGCAAAAAAATAGAAAATATTGATAAGTTAATTGATTTGTGCAATTAATTTTAAATGATAAATAATATAAATAATAAATTTATGAGCGATCAAAATAGAGAAAAAATAAAAGAGATATTTTTAAAAATATTTAAAGGTGTAAATAATGAAGATTTTGATTTTAATAAAGACAGATCAGAATTTGAAGATTGGGATTCTTTGGCGCACATGCAGTTAGTTTCTGAAGCGGAAGATATTTTTAAGATAAATTTAGAGATTGATGAAGTGGTGGAGATTAATAAGCCGGAAGATTTGGCCGCGTTAATTAATAAAAAACAAAATGCCCAATAATTTAAATTCATTTAAAATTATTACTGATTTTTTGGATAATTCCGCAAAAGTTTTTCCGAACAAAGCTGGATTGATATTTGGAGACAAAGAATACTCTTACAGCCAGATTAAAGAGCGGGCTGACAACCTTTCTTGGCTGCTACGAAATAACACGAAAAAAGGCGATGTCATCGCTTTGTTGTCATCTAATATCCCAGAAATGATTTTTAGTTATTTCGGCATTTTAAAAAGCGGCTGTATTGTATTATTGCTTTCAGCTAATATTTCAGATGAGAATTTAGTTTTTCAAATAAAAAAAACAAAGCCTAAGCTTATTTTTTCACATAAAAAATATAAATCAAAGCTTGAGCGGACAAAAGTTCTTGAAAAAATTAATTATTTTGACATCAAAAAAATGCCGTTATCCGAAAAGGCCACTGCCAGCATAGATACTGGTGAAAATGACGTTGCCGTTATTATTTTTACATCCGGCACGACTGCTGAGCCAAAGGGAGCTGTATTGCGGCACAGAAATGTTGTGAGCGCTGTAAAAAATATTACGGAATTTTTAAAATGGAAATCCAGCGATATTGATGTGAATATTTTAACTCTTTCCCATTCTTTTGGGCTTGGCAATATCCTTTGTATTTTCGCGGCTGGAGGAACGGTTGTATTATTTCCAGATTCAATTAATTTAAGAAAAATCATTAATGCAATTATTGAAAAAAAGGCGACGACTTTCGCGGCTGTGCCGGCGACATTGCGTTTGATTTTAAATAATTACCTAGATGATTTTAAAAAGTGCGATAAATATTTGCGTTTTGTGCAAACCAACACTTCCCCTTTGAATCCAAAAATGATTAAAGAGATTGTTGCCGCGCTGCCCAGTACTGATTTTAATTATTATTACGGACTAACAGAAGCGTCGCGCTCTGCTTTTATCGCGTTAAACAAAAATTTAGACAAAATTAAAAGCGCTGGAAAAATTTCTCCGAATGTAGAATTAAAAATTGTTAATGGACAAGGAGAGAACGCATCTGCTGGCGAAGTAGGGGAAATATGCATTAAAGGCAGGCATGTAATTCAGGAGTATTGGCAAAATCCGGAAGCAAATAAAAAAATAAAAAATAGCTGGTTGCATACAAATGACGCTGGTTATTTAGATAAAGACGGTTATTTATATTTTCAAGGCAGAAATGATGATATTATTAATGTGTCAGGAGAGAAAGTGTCTCCTGAAGAAATCGAAAATATAGCAAGTGCTATGCCTGGCATAATTGATGCGGTGGCTGTAGCAATGCCTGATAAATTATTAGGAGAAGCAGTAAAAGTATTTGTAAAAGTTGAAAATAAAGATTTTAATACAGATAAAGTTATTCAGGAGTGCAGGAAAAAGCTAGAGATTTACAAAATTCCCAAAGAAGTAGAAATTGTCAAAGAAATACCCCGCACTGAAAATGGAAAATTGCGCCGCCCTGCATTAAAAGATAATTATAAAAATAATTAATTTATATACAATATATGGACAATAAAATTTTAGCTTTTTTGCCGAAAATATATTTCCCCAACGCTGTTTTTTGCGGGGACAAAAGCCTGCTTTATTTAAAGACTATTCAGAATGTTAAAAAATTAGTTGTTGTTTCCGGCAGTTTTAAAAAGCTTAACAGTGAGCTATTAAACGATTTATTCGGAGAAAAAATTGAATATTTTATTCAAGATGGAGAACCAACTTTTAATGATTTTAATAAACTAAAGGAAGCTTGCGCGAAAAACAGCTTTGATTATTTAATAGCCATGGGAGGAGGATCGGTTATTGATTTAGTAAAGTTGGTTAAACAGGAATTAGGGGTAAAAATGGCGGCTGTACCCACTACTATTGGTTCTGGCGCTGAAGTGAGCCAGCACGCGCTTTTGCTTGACAACGGAAGAAAAAAAATCAAATCTTCGCCTCAACTATTGCCCGAGACAGTATTAATTAATCCCGCTTGCCTTAAATCATTAAGCAGAGAGCAAATTGTTATCGGTTCCATAGATGCTTTAGCGCATGGTCTGGAGAGTTTGGCTTCTAAAATTTCCAACAGTTTTTCCGACCATTTTGCGTTAAAAGCAATAGAAAGCATTTATTATAATTTAGATAAATTGGCAAGCGGCGAAGAAGAAGATGAGATTATAGTTGAATTGCAGACTGCCGCGATTTTAGCCGGGCTGGCCCAAAGCAGTGCGGCTACCGGTTTGGTTCATTCGTTTGCCCATTATTTTGGCGCAAAAAACAAAATTAATCATGCAAAAGCAGTAGCTATTTTTTTAGTGGATGTTTTGGAATTAAATTTTGAGCATACAGACAAATATCAAAAGCTAAATCGCTTAAAAGATTTGTCCAGCAATAATTTTATAGATAAAATTAAAAAATTATTTGATCGGCTGGATATAAGGCAGGAAAAAATTAATTTACAAAACGAATTAGAAGAAACGGCAGAGCTGATAAAGAAAGATATTTGTACATTGACCAATCCTTATTTTCCCGCAGTTGAAGATATTATAAAAATTATAAAAAAACATATCAATGAATAATTTAACAGATATAATAAAAAAAAATCCTTTTACCTTGATCCAGAAAGAGAAAGAGAAAATTTTTTTGCCACATATGCGTGAATCATCGCGATGGCATTATAAAAATTGTCCGGAATTTAAAAAAATATGCGATAATAAAAAATTTAATGTTTTCAGCGATTTTAAATTATCTGATTTGCCTTATTTGCCGGCTTCAATTTTTAAAAAGATAGATTTGGCTTCAGTGCCGAAAGATCAAATTGTTAAAACGCTTTATTCCAGCTCAACTTCGGGAGAGCCGAGCAAAATAATGATTGATCAAATTACAGCCAATAACCAATCAGCCGCGCTTAATAAAATAATGCAGGATTTTTTAGGTAGGGAGCGTAGATGTTTTATTGTTTTTGACTCTGAAGAGACAATAAAAAGCGCTGGCGGAGAATTATCTTCGCGCGGCGCTGCTATTAGAGGCATGCTTCCTTTGGCGAAAAAGATATTTTTTGTTTTAGATAAGGATTTGAATTTAGATATCAAGAAATTAAAATTAGCTTTATCCGGCATCAGCAACGATGATAAAATATGCTATTTCGGCTTTACTTGGCTGATTTACAATATTTATTTAAGCAACAAAGACAATAAAGAGATTTTAAATATTTTTAAAGAAAAAATCAACAAAAATAATGTTGTCTTGCATATCGGCGGCTGGAAAAAACTTAAAGACATAGCTGTATCAAAAGAAAATTTTAATAACAAAATAGGGGATGCGCTGGGTACGCTTAAAAGCAGAGTGGTTGATTTTTACGGCATGACAGAACAGCTTGGCACGGTTTATCCTGACTGCAAATATGGCTACAAGCATCTGCCTTTTTATTCAGAAATTATTATAAGAGACATTAATACATTAAAGCCGGTTAGCACGGGAGAAATGGGCTTTATCCAGCTTTTAAGCCCGTTGCCGCACAGCTATCCAGGAATTTCCGTTTTATCAGATGATTTAGGCAGGGTAGTTGGAGTTGATGATTGCAAGTGCGGGCGAAAAGGAAAATATTTCGTTTTTGAAAAAAGATCAGAAACAGCAGAAGTGAAAGGCTGCGGCGATACATTAAAATAATGAAATTGCCGCCATTGACATTCGGTGGTAGCGCTTTATAATAAATAAATGAAAGGAAAACAATTAATTTTTAAAGGCAAAAAAGTAAAAGAATCTGAATTTAACCTTAATTCAATAATTTCCGATTTGCAATCAAGAATGGAATATATGCATGGTTTGTTCATTGAGGATTTAATAGATTTTTTTGATGAGCTGATAAAATATTGGCATAAATCAGGCCTGATTAAGAAATATGGTTATTTAAAAAATTTATCTGATTTTTTTACTAAAAAAGATCTGGCTAACAGCTTGAAAATTGCTTTACATGGAAATTATAAAGCTTTGGATGAATTTGTTGATTTAAGAGATTATAAGCTGTTGTTTAAGGCGCAACCGCGCGGGCTTACTGTTCATTGGCTGGCGGGAAATGTGCCTGTATTAGGGCTGTTTTCAATTTTTTTCGCGCTAGTTACCAAGAATGTTTGCTTAGTTAAAGCGTCTATTCACGGATATGAAGAATTAATCAATTTATTGGATACTTTAAATAAAATAAAAACCAGCAAAATAAATGGAGTTGAGTTTGCTAAATCAATTGCAGTTATATTAGCGGACAAGAATGATAAGTGTACACATGAAAAATTATCTTTAGCGGCGGACGTTAGAATAGCTTGGGGCGGCTTTGGAGCTATTAATGCTATAATCGGGCTGAAAAAGAATTTATTTTGCGAAGATATTATTTTCGGTCCAAAATATTCTTATGCCGCGGTTGACAAAGAGTCATTAGAAAAAGAAGGCAAAAAGTTAGCTCAGAAATTAGCTATAGATATTTCCGTGTTTGACCAATACGCTTGCTCTTCTCCTCATACAGTATTTATTCAGGAGAATGAGCATGACCAAGCAATTGAGTTTGCGGAAGAACTGGCCAAACAGTTAGATTTTGTCAACAGAACCATGTTGCCAAAAGATAAAATTAACCCTGCTAAAGCTGCCGAGATAATTAGTTTGCGCGGTGAATATGAGTTAAAGGGAAAAGTTTTCAGCTCATCCGGCACTGAATGGACAGTGGTTTATACAGAAGAATCAGGATTAGCTAAAGGGTGTTTTTCCAGAGTTATTTTTGTTAAGCCGATTAAAGATTTAGAAAAGTTGCAGGATTATAATGATCGGCAGAAGCAGACTCTTGGCCTGGGCTTTATTAAAGAAAATAAATTAAAATATATTAATCAAATAACCAGAAAAGGAATTGATAGATGCCCTGATTTAGGCCTTTTGACATTTTATGAATCGCCATGGGACGGAATGTTTGTTTTTGACAGATTAGTAAGATGGGTGACTATGCATAAATAAATAATAAAATAAAGATAAAAAATTAAACTATGGGAAATTTAACATTTAAAACCCCAAAAGGCAAAAGAATAATAGGGCCTGGCCACCCGGTATTTATTATTGCTGAAATGTCAGGAAACCATAACCAAAATTTTGACAGGGCAAAAAAAATAATTGATTCAGCAGTAAAAGCTGGAGTAGATGCCGTGAAATTGCAAACCTATACCGCAGATACTATTACTCTTGACTGCAAGAATAAGTATTTCCAGGTTAAATCCAGCAATCCGGCATGGGACGGCCATACTCTTTACAGCCTTTATCAAATGGCGCATACCCCTTGGGATTGGCAGCCAAAGCTAAAAAAATACGCGGAAGATAAAGGCGTTTTAGTTTTCTCAACTCCTTTTGACAACACGGCAGTTGATTTTTTAGAAAAAATGGATGTACAGCTTTATAAAATTGCTTCATTTGAAGTAGTGGATATTCCTTTGTTAAAGCGAATAGGCCAGACTAAAAAGCCGGTTATTATGTCGCGCGGCATGTCAACAATTAAAGAATTGGAATTGGCCGTAAAAACATTGAAAGATAATGGCGCTCCGCAGATTGCTATCTTGCATTGTGTTAGTTCTTATCCTGCCAAGACAGAACAGATGAATTTGGCTACAATCCCGGATATTGCCAAGAAGTTTGGCGTAGTTTCAGGATTATCAGACCATACCTTGGGCATAACTGCATCGCTCATCTCTATTGCTTTAGGGGCTTGTATAATTGAAAAGCATGTTACTCTATCTAGGGCTGATGGAGGTCCTGATGCCGCTTTCTCTTTGGAGCCGGTTGAATTTAAGCAATTAGTCCAGTCAGTCCGAGAAGCAGAAAAGGCAATTGGCAAGCCAGCTTATACATTAGGCAAGACAGAAGCAAAGCAGATTGTTTTTAGAAAATCTTTATTTGTTGTTAAAGATATCACAAAAGGAGAAAAATTTACTCCTGAGAATATACGCTCAATTCGGCCTGGATACGGCTTGGCTTCAAAATATTACGATGAAGTAATTAGTAAAACCGCATCTCAAGATATTGAGCGAGCAACGCTATTATCTTGGGATTTAATAAATAACTAAAATTTTATGAAGATTAATATAGTGGCTGATAACCCAGACAGTTGGATTATCCCTTATGCCAAAAAGCTAAAAAAAATATTAGCAGAGAAGCATCAAGTGAGAATAGCCGCAAAACATAAGGATATTAAACAGGGTGATTGCGCAGTTTTTTTAGGTTGTGAACAAATAGTAAAATCAGAAACCTTAAAGTTAAATAAATATAATTTAGTAGTTCATGAAAGTAAATTGCCTAGAGGCAAGGGCATGTCGCCCTTGACCTGGCAAATATTAGAAGGCAGAAATAAGATTCCTATAACTCTGTTTGGAGCAACTAACAAAGTTGATAGCGGAGATATTTATTTGCAGGATTTTATGCATTTCAGAGGCGATGAGCTGGTTGATGAATTAAGACAGCAGCAAGGAGGAAAAACAGTTGAGTTAATAGTGAAGTTTATTAATAGCTACAAAAAAATTAAAAGCAGAAAACAGAAAGGAAAATCAACTTTTTATCCTCGGCGCGCGCCACAAGACAGCGAACTTAATATTAACAAAACCATAAAATCACAATTTAATCTTTTGCGAGTTGTTGACAATAAAAGATATCCTGCTTTTTTTAGATATAAAGGGGAAAAGTATTTTTTAAATATTTATAAAGATAATAATAAAGCCTAAATTTATGATTAATCAAGCAAAAGCCCAGAATTCAGCGTCTTTAAGCGGTAGAGATAATATTAATGTAAAATATTCCAAGCATGATCTTAATGACTGGATTTTTTCCTTGCTAAGCTTAAAGAAAGATGATGTCGTTTTTGACATTTGTTGCGGCAGAGGTAAGCAAGCTTGTAGATTTGCTGAAAATTGTCCGGAAGGAATGGTTTATGCCAATGATATTTCCCAGGAATCATTAGATGTTATAGACGAAAAAAAGATAAAAAATATAAGGACAATATTAATGTCATTGGATTCAATGCCAAATGCTCCTTTAAAAGAAGACTTCTTTGATATAGCGCATGTAGCCTACGGTTTATATTACGCGAAGGATGCGCTTCCAATAATAAATAAAATATTCAGCTTAGTTAAAAGAGGCGGTATTTTTATTGTAGTAGGGCCGACTGATGAAAATAACCACGAGTTATATGATTTAATTGAACAGATATATAAAATTGATAAAGACATAATTTTTACTAGCCGAGATTTTATGAATAAGGTAGTTGTGCCTGAATCAAAGAAATTATTTTCCCAAGTAGATAAATTTTATTTTAATAACCAAATAATTTATCCTAATGCCGATAGTGTATATACTTATTTTAAATCCAGCACAATGTACAGGGAGAAATATGACAAACAATTAAGAGAGTTAATTAATAATCATTTTTTCAAAAATAAAGAGTTTATTATATCTAAAAAAGCAATGGCTATGATAGCCAGAAAAAATTAAATATATGCAAAAAATATTAGTAGTAGCCGCTCATCCCGATGATGAAATATTGGGAGCGGGCGGTACAATTTTAAAACATGCAGCAGACGGCGACGAAGTTAATATTTTAATTCTAGGTGACGGCGAATCTTCGCGGGTCAGTGGCGTTAATATTGCCAGAAGAGAGAAACAAGCCAAGCGAGCAGCTAAAGAGTTGGGAGTTAAAAGGCTTATTTTAGAAAAGTTTCCTGATAATCAATTTGATTCAGTGCCTTTGCTGGAAGTGATTAAAAAAATTGAAAAAGCGCTTGAAGAGATAAGGCCAGCTGTTGTTTACACTCATTGTCTTTATGACTTGAATATAGATCACCAAGTTACTTTCCGAGCAACGCTAACGGCTTGTCGGCCGAAACCCAATTCTTTTATTAAAAAGATTTTATCTTTTGAAATTCCATCTTCTACGGAATGGCAGATCAAAGACACTTCTCACGCTTTCTGCCCCACTGAATATGTTAATATAACAGAATTTATTAACAGAAAAATGGAGATTTTAAAAATTTATAAGCATGAATTAAATCCATATCCGCACCCTCGCTCAGTTAAAAGCGTCAGACTTTTGGCTCAATACAGAGGAACGCAAGTTGTTTGCCAATATGCCGAAGCATTTCAAATAATTAGATGCTTGCAGGATTAAATTACAATAATGCTTTGAAAAATAAACAAGAAGATATTATAAAAATTAACGAAGATAAATAACATGGAATTACAAATGTTTCTTGGCCAGAAGCCGAAAGCAGTAGAAAATAAAATAAAAAGCGTAAAAAATTTTCAAGAAGAAAAATGGGATGGCGATTTTGGCAATCAATATATTGCGAAAAATGATGTAAGCGCGGATGAGATGGATAAGGACCATGAAATAAAAATGGGTATCAGCAAAACAAGTTTAAATTATGAATTTTTGAATTCATTAGACCGTGATATAAAAATATTAGAAATCGGGTCAAGCACCGGCAACCAGTTGGCGCTTTTGCAGAAAATGGGCTTTAAAAATTTGTGGGGCCTGGAAATAAATGAACAAGCAGTAGATATCGCGCAAAAAACAACAAAAAATATTTATTTTTGCAAAGGATCCATACTTGACATTCCTTTTAAGGATGGATTTTTTAACTTAGTTTTTACCAGCGCGGTTTTAATGCATGTGCATCCTAATAATTTGTCAAAAGCATTTAGCGAGCTTTATAGAGTTTCTAATAATTATATTTGGTGTTATGAATATTTTTCAAAAGGCGATGAGCAGCTTAATTACCGCGGTGAAACAGATATTTTATGGATGAGAGATTTTATGAAATTATTTTCAACACAATACCCGGATTTAAAAATAATAAAAGAAAAGAATTTAACAATAAAAGATATTCGGCCTAAAAAGAAAAGGTCTGGATATTTAAAATATTTTAATCCATTAGCATATTATAATTATATAAAGAAAAAAACAAGAAGATATCGTTAAAATATTTTACTATGAATAAAACTAACAATATTAACAATTTAGCAGGAAAAAGAATTCTTATTTTCCAGCAGCGAATGTGGGCAATAAATATTGGTCATTTTTTAGCTAAGAAATTGCAGGAAGAAGGGTGTCGGCTGGCGGCTTTAACATTCAAAAGAACGACTGATGAATTTATTAAAGAACAGCAGGTTGTAAAATATGATTTAATTATAAACAATGATGAAATCATGGAGACCCCTAAAAATTATTTGCAAGCTGATAAATTTACATTAGAAGAGATTTGCAGCGAATTAGGAGTTGATACGCTTTGGCCAATTATTATGTCGCTAAGAAACCAAATTAGGTCTTATAGAGATAAATATTATTATGGATATAAACAAAATATTTCCGATGAGGAAATTGTTGATTATGTTAAAGCAATTTATAAATATATAAAAGAATTTTTTGATAAATTTAATCCTGAACTCATTTTAGCTCCGAATTTTGTCACCTTGCCTCATATTATGTTTAATCTTTATGCCAAAAAGAAGGGGGTTAAAATGATCGCCGTCATAGATTCAAAAGTTAGGGGCTGGTTATTGTTTTCCCGTAATTACCAAGCGAACGAAGGCATTTTTTTTGATCGTCTTGATGCGCTTAATAAAGGCAGGGAAGAAACTGAAAATAGAAATAGGGCAAAAGAATATGTAAAAGAATTTAGAAAAAAGTTTATCGGGCAGGGATCATCCATCCGGGAAAAAACAGGTAGGCAGAGAAAACCGCTGTTAAAAATTATAAAGAATGAGTTATTCCCGGTTGAGCGAATATTAAGCTGGTATATAAAAGGGCCGACAATAAATGTAATAAAAAGCACAGGACCAACAGTAGATTACAAGCCTCCTAAAATTATACTTAGAGATCATTTTTGCCACAAGAAATATAAAAGGTTTATGGAAAATTTTGATTATTTTCCTTTTGATAAAGTTAAAAAGTTTGCTTATTTTCCCTTGCAAGTTCAGCCCGAATCGTCAATTGATGTAGCGGCGCCATATTTTAGCAATCAAATAGAAATAGCTCGCCTTGTTGCGATGTCTCTGCCTGATGACTATGCGTTAGTGGTAAAAGAACATCCGGCCATGATTGGCTTAAGGTCGCCTTCTTACATAGAAAAAGTAGCCAGAACCCCCAATGTTAAACTGGTTGATTTTAGAATTTCTAGTGAAGAAATTTTAAAAAAGACTGATTTAGTTATTAGTCCTAATAGTACAACTATAGCGGAAGCGGCTTTTTAC
>DAOWHZ010000078.1 GCA_030641105.1 bacterium
ACGAGCGAGCCCTTGCCGATGGTGGTTTTTATCAACCGCTAATTCACTGATATAGATGCTGTTTTCCGGATATTGGTCGTTATCCTCCTTTTCGCGTTCATAGCCGATGATAATGGCTACAGGTTTGTTCTGTTCAAAAATTATCAGGCTGTGTTCCCATTTGCCGTGGAATGTGCGACCAGGTTTTGAACCAGCGAGTATTTCTTCTTCAGTGTAAGTAACTAGAGGAATTGAATCGGCAAGGTGAGCGATTGTTTTAGTATGAGCGGATGCTGTTTTTTTGTCTAACTGGTAAATTTTGTATTCACCAATCGTGGTTATTTGTTTCATCTTTGTTTTTCCTCCTTATATAAAACCCAATTGATATTTATCGATAGGCGTAGCCAGATATCCCGTGTTATCGGATGTGAAAAATCCGTTTGACATATATTAAATAATGGAATAATATATTCATAGGGTATGGGTAAACCACCTGGCGGTAACACATTTGCCAAAGAGTTCCGCCCTCATAATGTTTAAGTTAATATCTTGTCTGACGAGGCAATATATAACTCTAAATAATTATGAGGGTTTTTCATTTCCGATAACGTTTGTGATAACTGAAGTTTTTTCGACCAAAGGGAGAAAAAATTTGGGAAAATTGCGAGCCGAGCAATTTTCCAGTTATCACTTGTTAGGCGAGGGTGAGCGTTAGCGAAAGCGCAGCGCCCCCTTGAGTTTGAATTTAGGCAATTAGAATTTGTTTTTATAAGCTTTTTTAATTTTTTTGTTGGTCTTGCACAAAATTTTTTTATATGCTAATGTTTTAAAATCAAAATAAAAAGTTGATGTTTTAAAAATCCATTCAAAAAAAAGGAGGACATATGCTTAAAGTAGGTTATTTCATAAGCATCGATATTAAAAAAAGTATTGTGGTACTTCATAACGAAAAGTTTAATCCAGTTATGGAGTTAAATATTTCTGGGGTGTTCTTTAATCCGGAACTTGCTTGCACCAATATTGCCGACTGTATCGCAAGAAGTCATGGATACAGGGTTAGTGCGTCAACGAAAATAGATGAAGCAAGGAAAGTGATGGATTTACCAGATCATCTCTGGGAAGTCTACTAAAGCTATGTTATGTTCGTTCCAAGCAGGCCTATTATACTTTAGGCCTGTTTTTTTTAAAAGAGCTTAATAAAAACAAATTCTAATTGCCTAAATTTAAATTTCGCCTAACATATCGGAATAAGCGAAGTTTTTATTTTCTTGCCTTATTATTTTTTAAAGAAAAAGAAAATAAAAATTTGGGTGAAGGGCTGGCACAACTCATTAATGTAAATATAAAATCGTGCTAGCCCTGAACCGCTTATTCCGTGTTATACGCTGTAATAAAAAGCCTCCTCCTATTTAATAAATAATTTTGGCAATTTATTTTTATCATATTACCTGTATTCATCTGGTATTTCTAACCAATTAGCATATTCTTTAAGTTCTGCGTCGTCATAGATTTTGAAGTGTTTAGCTATGGTATACATATGAAAGTCTGCTGCCTTTTCTGGATCTGAAAACTGTTTATAAAAATTATTCATGGGCATAGGCCAACCGCCACCTACACCAAAAATTTTTTCTCCAGACTTTAACTTAATTTCATATACCTTGACTATAACTTCATCCTCAAGGGGATAATCAAAATCTTCAACATGATTTACATTGGCTACCTCTCCTTTAAATTCTAATTTTGCATATTCACGCATATCTTCTAATCCATTTTTTGCCTCATCTTCAGGTTTTTCAGGGCCACCTGACATGCCCATTTTTTCTATATCCATAATTTTGTTGTAGTTACACCCAAAATAAATTGCCAAAATTATTAATTAAGTTAAAGAGGCTTTTTATTATTGCGTACAACATATCGGAATAAGCGAAGTTTTTATTTTCTTTCCTTATTATTTTTTAAAGAAAAAGAAAATAAAAATTTGGGTGAAGAGCTGGCATAATTCATTAATGTAAATCAAAAATCGTGCCAGCTCTGAACCGCTTATCCTGTGTTATGTGATGTAGACAGAAATTTTTATTTTTTAAATTATTTTTTGGCAATCTATTCTTCTTCTTTTTTTGGTTCTAGCCAATGATCAGAGTCTGGATTTTCTATTTTTTTTCTTTCAAGCCAAGCATCTGCATCCTTCTTGCTTATATATTCTTTTCCATGACCTGTGACACCTGTAATTTTATTTTTCCACGCAATCCTATACTTTTTTTGTTCCTGGTTTTCAGGCGTTTTTGGGATATTCATATTTATTTCTGGTGATGTCATAATTTTATTGATTTAATGATTAATGATATATTAAATATATTTAGTTATGTCGACCGCTGAAATAAATTGCCAAAAAATAATTTAAAAAATAAAAATTTCTGGCTATTTCACATAACATTTGTGATATGAGAAGTTTTTGAAATTCATTATATATTTTATAATCATTTTAAAAATTTGGACGAAGAAAAGTAATAAATTTTATTTTAATCATGTTGTTGCAATCTCTCCAAAACGGACCAAGGGTGTTCTTTCTCTTTATCAAATAGGTTGTTTTTTATAAATTCTACCAATTTGGGATAATTTATTATTTTATCATGATCTGTAAAGCAAATTGTTCGTGCGTCTTCAAGATTACCCATTTTTAAATATGCCACAGCCGATCGAACACAGCTAACTCCACGTCCGTTGTTTTCTTGTTTTTGAAGTTCGTCTAATTCACTGGCCATGGTTTTTAAATGCTCAATATTTGGTTGTTTTGTTTGTTCGAATTTTTCCATAAGATTAAAATAAAATTTATTACTTTTTGTAGTCTCATATCACTTGTTGTGTGTAGTTTTTGAAAAAATTAATTATCTCTTTTTCAAAAATTTCATACAACATTAGTGATATGAGAAGTTTTGCTGATTCCTTATTAAATTAATAATCATCAGTAAAATTTGGACGGAGAGAAATGATAAATTTATTTTTGTTTTCCTTAATATTTATTAAAAAATTAGAATTGGGCGTAAACGTGTTCTTAGTGTTTACGCCATTTATTCTATGACTCTGGGCTATTAAAGAACATAAAAATATTGAACAGGGTAATGATTGGATGATTCTGTGGTTAATGGACACCCCATAGAGTATGCGTTAATCTTGGGTGATGCCGTGTCTTGGTCTGGAGCTGTTCCTGTAATCCATAGAGCTGGGTCCTTACCTCTGAATGGTTTTACAATTGGGTCTCTGATGGGAATCGCCTTTACTTTTTTCCCTTGCTCATTGTAAGCATTTCCAGAATTATCTATGTAAATTCTTTCCATATGCTTGCCTCCTTTTTTTGTTGAATTAATTTATATATTAGCCCAATTCTGATTTTTTAATTTTTAGATATTAAAGAACAAAAATAAATTTATCATTTCTCGTAGTCTCATATCACTTGTTGTGTGTAGTTTTTGAAAAAATTAATTATCTCTTTTTTCAAAAATTTCATACAACATATCGGAATAAGCGAAGTTTTTATTTTCTTTCCTTATTATTTTTTAAAGAAAAAGAAAATAAAAATTTGGGTGAAGGGCTGGCACAACTCATTAATGTAAATCAAAAATCGTGCCAGCCCTGAACCGCTTATTCCGTGTTATACGCTGTAATAAAAAGCCCCCTCCTATTTAATAATAATTTTGGCAATTTATTTTTTTTCTTTCAGAGCATCTCTTCTTGTCATAAGTTGCTCTAATTTATTTCTTCGTTCCTTAATCTCTTTGTTAATGAGTTCAATAATCTGAGGCACAGAACTTAACGGTTGCGAAGCCTCTGGGCTCGAACTCCATTCTTGCAAATTTTTTTCGCTTGTTTTAAGTCGATTACTCAAATTTCTAATTTGACGATTTAATTCTTCTATTGTCTCTTCCTCAGGTTTTTCAGGGCCACCTGGCATGCCCATTGTTTCTTTTACCATAAATTTATTGTGGTTATCCGCAAAATAAATTGCCAAAATTATTAATAAAAATAAAAGAGGCTTTTTATTATTGCGTCTAATAAGTTATATACGAACTTATTGTTTTTTTATTAAAAATTAGTTAAAATTAAACTATAAATATGTTAGCAGAACGACTTATGCCAACATTAATAAATAATAGAACAACTATTCAGTCCAGAGATCCTATGTTTAATCTTGCGCAAGAAATGAGATTACGCAATTTTAGCAACAAAACTATCCACAGCTATTTATATTATAACAAAGAATTACTGCGATTTGCAAGGAAATTTTCAGATGAGATAAATAAGCAGGACATTAAAGACTATTTAGATTTTCTTTTTACCAGCGGGAGATCATCATCAACAGTAAACTTAGCTATTAATGCTATAAAATTTTACTATGGAAAAATTATGCAAAGAAAATTTTTTATTGGGGGTTTTAGTATTAAGCGGCCCAAAAAAGAGAAAAAATTGCCAGTCGTACTGTCAAAACAAGAAATAATTAGGATGATAAGTATTACTGATAATTTAAAGCATAAACTGATAATTCAATTGTTGTATTGCTCTGGATTAAGAGTTAGTGAATTAGTAAATTTAAGAATTAGTGATATTGATTTTAATCGTAAGGCGGTTATAATTAAAAGCGGCAAAGGCAGTAAAGATAGGCAGACAATAATCTCAAAAATTGTTTTATATAATATTGATAAATATTTGCGAGAATATCAGCCATTAGAATATTTGTTTGAGGGCAGAAATCTTGGAGGAAAACTAAGTACGCGCTCTATACAGAAGATTATAACCAAGGCCGCTCAAAATACTAGTATTAAAAAACTGGTTTCAGTCCATACTTTGCGCCATAGTTTTGCAACACATTTATTGGAGCAAGGAGTTAATTTAAGGTATATTCAAGCTTTATTGGGTCATGCTCGGCTTGAAACTACGCAAATATACACTAAAGTTGCGGTTAATAAATTTAGTGAAATAAACGATTTGTTAGAATATGAATAGATATATTATCACCGCTAAGGCGAGACAAGTTAAATTAAGAATATTTTTATGGCTGATTTTAGCCGGCGCTGTCGGCTGGCTTTTATATATGGCTGTGGCGCCAAGCGGTAAGATTAGTTATACTTATGATTTTACAAAAGACAGCTATTTTATTAAAAAACTAACGCCAAAGGAAAGAGTTAAACCAATTGTGGGCGGCAAACAAGCCATTATTGGCGATCCGGTATATTTTACCCTGCGTACCCCAAGAAGATTTAATAAAGCAAAGTTGATTTTAAAATATAGACACGATAAAGATGCCGAGTGTCCTATAGGATACTCGGTGTCTGGATGTATTCCAGTTATTGAAGCAGGCATATTAGCTGATAAAACAATATGG
>DAOWHZ010000048.1 GCA_030641105.1 bacterium
AATTAACTGAAATAACAAATTCAACAGGGCCAATGCGCGCGGGTTTTAAGAGATAAATTTTTAAAAAATATAAAGAATATGATGAAATTAACAATTGTCTATGACAATGAAGCAGAACCTGGCCTAAAATCAGATTGGGGATTTTCTTGTTTAATAGAAAACACTAAAAAAATTTTATTTGATACCGGGGCTGATTCTGAAATATTGCTTTATAATATGAAGCGACTTGAAATAAATCCAGAAGACATTGATATTGTTGTCTTGTCGCATAATCATTGGGATCATACAGGCGGCTTAGCAGGGTTTCTATCAGCAAACAAAAACAAAGCTAAAGTATATCAGCCAGAAGATTTTTCAAAATTAACTGAAATTTCTCAAGGAATATATTCAACAGGAGCTCTTGGAATGTTTGTAAAAGAACAATCTTTGATTGTAAACACAAAAAAAGGAAATATTATTATAGCTGGCTGCGCCCATCCTGGCTTGGAAAATATTATTGATAAAACAAAAGGACTTGGAAAAATTTATGGCGTTATGGGAGGATTTCACGGATTTTCAAGATTGGAGAAGCTTAAAGGAATTGAATTAATCGCCCCTTGCCATTGCACGCAATATAAACAAGAAATAAAAGAAAAATATCCGGTAAATTATAAAGAAATAAAAGCAGGGAGTATTATTAAAATTTAACTGGGAAAAACAAAAATTATGAACAACTTGAAAATTAAAATATCTAACGGGATGAAAATAGCAATTACAGGCGGCAAGGGAGGAACAGGCAAATCTACTGTAGCTGTTTCTCTTGCCGTAGAATTTGCCAGAAATAAAAAAACAATGCTGATTGACGCGGATGTGGAATGCCCTAATGATCACTTGATGCTTTCTGTTAAAAGAAAAAAATACTGCAATGTTTATTTGCCAATCCCCAAATGGGATTTCAGCAAGTGCACAAAATGCGGCAAATGCGCCCAGGTTTGCAAGCAAAACGCCATAGTTTTTGTTAAAGGAAAATACCCCGCTTTTGTCCAGGATGTTTGTATTGGCTGCAAGGCATGTCTTGTTGCTTGCCCGGTCAAGGCGATCTCTGAAACTAAAAAACAAATCGGGACAATTTACCTTGGCAAAAATTATGGCGTGGATTTAATTACCGGGGAGCTTAAATTAGGCGAGCTGGCTTCAGGCGAAGTTGTAAATCAAGTAAGGAAATATTCTGAAGAAATTAACAAAAAATTAAAAAATGAAATGGTATTAATAGATTCCGCGGCCGGGATTGGCTGTCCTGTTATAGCTTCTTTGGTTGGCACTGATTATATCATTGCTGTTACCGAGCCAACGCCGTCTGCTTTGCATGATCTAAAAAGGGTCTTGTATTTAGCAAATTACTTTAAAATTAAACATGGAATTGTAATTAATAAATATGATTGGGAGAAAAATTTTTGTTTAAAAATAGAAAAATTCGCGGATAAAAATAAAATTTCGGTTATTGGCAAAATTCCCTATAAAAAGGATTTTATTGATTCAACTATAAAAATGAAACCGGTAGTTGAAATAAATTCTAACTATAGAAAAATATTTAAGGAAATAATAAAAAAAATAGAACCACCCGCCTTTAGATAAAATTTTTATCGTATAATTTATTAAACAAAACAATGCTCTTTTAAAACAAAGTATTTTTAGAAAGAAGGCATTTTTTATTAAAAAATCATATAAAATGCTAAATTAATAAAAAAATAAAATAAGGAGGAAAATCAAATGTACGATTCAACTGCCGCATATATGAACGCGATCGCTTGCGCGCCAACTTTAAGCAAAGAAGAAGAAAAACACTTAATTAAAATGGCTCAAAAAGGAGATGAAAAGGCAAAAAGTAAATTTATTGAAGCAAACCTTAGGTTTATGGTTAAAATAGTTTTAGGGTTTCCTAATGTTCGCCAAAATAAAAACATAGAATTGTTGGACTTATTTCAAGAGTGCAACATAAAACTTTTGAGGGCGCTTGAAAAATTCAACCTTGGGAAAGGTTATAAATTTTCCACCTATGCTGTCTGGTGGATTAAAAATGCTATTTTTGAAACATTAAGCACAAATTATAAAATCAAAATACCAAGGTATGTAACAACTGCGGTTAATCGTTATTACAGAGAGGTTAATCAAATACTTGCTATGGATGGCATAATGCCTTCTATGAAAACAATAACAGAAAAAATTAAAATTCCAATTGAGAAAATGCGTAAATTTTTGAAGCTATTTCAAGAAGCACAAACAGTTTCTATGGATGACGGAATCGCGGGTTCTATAAAAGACAGGTGGAATAAGGGGTCGGATAGTTATTGTCTTTTTGATAAAAAAATCCCTTGTCCTGAAAAACTTGTCCAAACAAAACAGCTTAATAAAAAATTGCGTGAAATGCTTTTAATTCTTACGCCAAAAGAAGAGAAGGTTTTAAGGATGCGCTCTGGAGTCGGAGAAAAAAAAGATCACACACTTGAGGAAACAGGAAATGCGTTCGGGGTTACCCGCGAACGAATCAGGCAAATTGAAGCGGGAGCCCTTAGAAAACTTCGTGAAAAATTTGTGATTGGTTTTAAAACAAGTTTCCAACTCAACGACTATTTGTAAAAAGGGAGATTAAAAAAATAATCTCCCTTTATTTTTTCTCTTATTCTATTATTTTCTCTTCATCTGAATATACTGATAAGCCGCCAAAGCCGCAATCGTACCTTGCCCGCAAGCTATGGTAATCTGCTTAAATTCACCCGGAGTAACATCACCGGCCGCAAACATACCAACTAAACTAGTCTGGCATTTTTCATCTACAATAATCTGATTCTGTTCATCCCGTTTAACCAGATCAGCCACTAAATCAGTTTGGGCAATTCTGCCGATTTCAATAAACAAACCATCAACAGCCAATTCGCTTTCCTGTTTAGTTTTATTATTCAACACTTTTATCTTTTCCAGTCTCTTGCCCTCCGTAGCTTTAGCGAAGGGGGGTTTGTCACCGATGATTTCCTTAACCTCACTATTCAAAATAAACTCTACATTATTTTTGTTTTTCACTTCATCAACTAAAATTTCAAACCCCCTAAATTCTTCCCGGCGATGAATTAAATAAACCTTTTTAGCAATCTTAGACAAAACTTCAGCGGCATCAAGCGCGCTATTGCCGCCGCCAACCACAGCCACGGTTTTATTTTTATAAAACGGGCCGTCGCAAATAGCGCAATAGGAGACGCCTTTGCCGGTTAATTCCTGTTCGCCGGAAACAGCTAAACGGCGCGGTAACAAGCCAAGCGCCAAAATCACGGTTTGAGCTTCCAGCTTTTCTTTATTTGTATGTAAAATAAATTTATTGCCAACTTTTTCTATTTTTTTTATTTCAGCAATCTTCATTTCCACGCCTAAATGCTTAACTTGCTCCTGCATCTTGTTAATTAATTCAAAGCTATTGATTTTTTTAAACCCGGGATAATTTTCAATTTCACTGGCCCAAACCATTTGCCCGCCTAATTCCTTGCCGATTATTAAAGCTTTCATTTCCCGGCGGGCGGCATAAATCCCGGCAGTCATGCCAGCCGGCCCGGAGCCGATTATAATTGTGTCATACATATTATTGATTAGACAACTAGACAGCTAGTAAATAGACAGCTAAAAAATTTCAGATTTAAGATTGATGATTTAAAATTTAATTTATTTGAATTTCTAAACCAAATCTTAAATCTAAAATCTTCAATCTTAAATTTATAGCTATCTATCTGTCTTATAGATTTATTATCAAATTATCTATTATTCTACTCTCATTACTTTAATAAAGCAAATCATCTTACTCCAAACTCAACTCCTCTTCAAAGTCTTTTGGTTCTTTGAATACAAAAACATCTTCAGGGTAAAACCACAGCGATACTTTGTCGCCAACCCTAAATGTTTTTTTAATTTTTGCCTGCTTAATTCTTTTATAGGCCTTAACAGTATGGCCATAAACATCAATTCTGTATTCATAAAGATGGCCTAAAAAATTAATTAATTCAATCCTGCCGCAGATTAATTTTTCGTCTACCTTTTCTTCAAGATGGATTTTTTCCGGTCTGACGCCTAAAACAACGCGCGCGGGCAGGTCGCGGCCCGCCCCTACCTTAATAATTTTGCCGTGATAATCAGCATGATGATCAGATATTTTCTTGGCTTTGAAAAAATTGCATTTGCCTAAAAAGTTGGCGGCAAAAATAGAATCCGGATTTTCATAAAGCTCTTCAGGCGTGCCGGTTTGCACAATTCTGCCTGCTTTCATTAATATTATATTATCTGAAATAGTCATTGCCTCTTCTTGATTATGAGTAACATGAACAGCGGTTAATTCATTTTTCTTAACTATTTTTCTTAATTTATATCTTAAATAAGTTCCAATTTTAGCGTCCAAAGCTGACAATGGCTCATCCAAAAGTAATAGTTCAGAATGTGTTGCCAGCGCTCTGGCCAGGCCTAATCTTTGCTGCATGCCGCCGGACAGTTCGCGCGGCAAAGCATTGGCCCTGTTTAAAAGTCCGACTAATTTTAAATTCTTCTTAGTTATTTTTTTAATGTCTTTTCCCAACCAGCCCTTAACAACAGGCCCATAGCTAACATTATGCCATACATCAAGATGCGGGAAAATTGCAAAATGCTGAAAGACAAAGCCAATGTTCCTGTCTTGAGCAGGAATTTCTGTAATATTTTTTTTATCAAACAAAACTTTACCGCGAGTCGGCTTTAACAACCCGGCAATAATTCTTAATAAAGTTGTTTTGCCGCAGCCGGAAGGGCCAAGCAAAGTATTGTACTTCTTGTCTTTTATTACTAGATCAACTTTATCAAGCGCGGTAATTTCTCCGCCTTTTTGCGATTTAAACTTTTTTGTTAGATTAATAATTTTTATTGTGGGCATACTTATTAAACAAATAGACAACTAGTAAATAGACAACTAGAAGTTTCTATTTGCTAGTTGTCTTGTTATAATGCTTTAACACAATTAAAAAAACAAAAGCAATAACAAACAAAATTGTGCAAGCAAATGCGGCCTGATTAAGCTCGCCTCTGTCAACTAATTCAACTATTAAAATCGGAATCGTTTTAATTTTATTAGTAACAGCCATGGTAGCTCCGGTTTCTGACAAACTGCGCATAAAAGCCATGATTGAGCCGGCAATAATGGCTGGCTTGATTAAAGGCAATAAAACCGTAGTGAACATCTTTCTGGCGTTTGCTCCCAAAGAATAAGACGCTTCCTCTAAAGATATTGTAACATCCTTAAACGCGGCTGTTAATGGCTTGACTAATAAAGGAAAGGAAAAGCTTAAATGAGTTAAAATTAATATAATCCATTCGCCGGATAAAAATTGCTGCCAAAACAAAACCAAGGAAAGCCCTAAAGCGCTGGTTGGCACCAGCAATACAACCTCGTTTAAGCTATCTAGAAATCTGCCGAGGCGGTATTTGTTGCGGGCGATTACATAAGCTAAAGGAATGGAAAATATTAAATTGATTATAGTAACAACAAAAGCAATAACAAAAGAAATTATTAAGCTTTTTATTAGAATGCTGTTAAGCAGAATTTGAAAATTAGCCAGGTTAAAAAATATTATGTAAACAGTAGGCAGGAAAATAATAAAAATAAAAAATAAAGCCAGGATTATATTTTTTAAAGTTTTTAATTTTAAAACAGATTTTTCAAAATTAGGATAAACTTTTTCAATTTTGATTGCTTTTTCTTTTAAAAACAGCTTGGACAAAAACAAAATAACAATCGCGCTTAAAATTAATATTATGCTGGCGGCGGCGGCTTGGGGAATCTGGCCTGCTTGTTTAAGCCCGATAATCAAGACCGGCGCGGTAGCAAAAACGCCAGCCACCATCATAGTAGCGCCGGTTTCAGACAAACTTCTGGTAAAGGACAAAATTGAGCCAACTATTATGCTGTCTTTAAATAAAGGCAAAGATATGGTTCTAAAAATTGTAAAACGGTTGGCGCCCAAAGTTAAAGCAACCTTTTCATAAGTCAGGTTAAGCTGGGCAATGCCAGCGGCAATAGATCGCACCATGTAAGGAAAAGTAAAAACAACATGAAGCAAAATTATTAAAATCGGGCCCTTGGAAAAAATTCCGTGTTCCAAGCCGATTAATCTTGCCAGGCCGAATTGTGAACCCCAATACAGATAAATTGAAAATCCCAAAGCCGCTGTTGGAATAACCAAGGAAAGATCAATCAAGCTATCCAGCCATTTAACAAATTTTGATTTGCTTCTGACTATTATCCAGGCCAGGGGCAAACCAAAAATAAGATCAATCAAAGTAACAATTAAGCCGATTTCAAACGACAAAAGCACTGATTTTATAACTTGCCCGGTAAAAAAATTTTCCGCTTTAAAAAAATAAAATAATATAAAAATCGCTGGCAGAAAAATAATAGCCAGGAAAAAAGCAATGGTTATGAAAAACCCGAATTTTGTTAAATTTTTTGTAAAATAATTTTTCAGCACTTCTTTTATGTTATTTTCTTAAATTATAGCATTATTAGTGGAAATTTGGAATTTAGGGTTTGGCAATAACAGCAATGGTTTGACGGCAAAAGGATACACCTCAACTTGCCGCCTTGATTATGTGTCGTTTTTATTTATGCCTCACCACAGTTTTTCCGCAAAGGACTGCGGCACTTTCTCGCTTGCCCGTCGCAGTCTCTTCCGCTTAAGAGAGAAACTGCGACGTAGTGGAAAATGCCGGCCGTTTATCTCATTTATTTTTTATTTAGCTAAAAAACAGCCATTAATCCCCAATATATCCACCTTTTTAATTCCGCTAACATTAGCCAAAACAAAAAGATAAGTCCACAGTACTGTGGACTTATCCACTTTTATGTTAAAAACTTGACTTTAGTCTACAATACTGTGGACTTAAATACATTTTAGTCTACAATACTGTGGACTTAAATATTTTATATTACATTTTAAGAAGGCAGCACATCTGAAGGCGAGACGTTGACGTTTCGCCTTCAGATGTGCTGCCTTCTTAAATATTTTATCAATTTTTATCAATTAATTGCTTTAAGGATTCCTTGCCCTGATAACCGGTAATCTGCTCAATAATTTTTCCGTGTTTAAATAATATTATTGTGGGAATGCCCATAATATTATATTTTCCAGCAATTTGTTGGTTGGCTTCTACATCTAAACTGCCTATTTGAATATCTTTATCTTGATATTCTTTAATTAATTCTTCAATAACTGGCTCCATTAATTTGCATGGCGCACACCAAAAAGCAGAAAAATCAACTAATATTAGCCCTTCATTCTCTTCTACTTCTTGTTTAAAATTTTGATCTGTAAATTGCATAATGCGAATTGCGTTGCTAATTATATGCGAATTTTTATGCTAATATTCGCTTATAATAAACAATGTTAATTATTAAATGTTCTTTGTAGAACTAATTATTAATATTTATCCGTTTAATCTGTGGATTTATTTAATTTTAGCCACAGATTAAGCAGATTTTTAAGAATATGCTCAAACAAGTCATATAAATAATAAATCGAAAATCTGAAATCTGAAATCATAAATTCTTGTTGTGGACCATAAGGGACTCGAACCCTTGACCCCTTCCATGCCATGGAAGTACTCTAGCCAACTGAGCTAATGGCCCATTTCGGATATCTGATTTTTAAATTAAAAATTTTTTAAATATTTTTTTATTTAAACTGATATTGCCTAATATTAGCTATTTTTAAAACAAAATCAAAAAAATCTTGTTCTGAAATATCTGGATTAAAATATTTATTTATAACTTTAGCGACAAATGCATGGGTAACAACAAGAATATTTTTATTTTGATAATTTTCTTTAATTTTATCCAGACCATCAAAAACTCTATTTTGCACATCTTGAATAGTTTCGCCATTCAAAGGAGCATTATTAAAAATTCTGGTAATGCCTTTTTTATATAAATCTGGAAATTTCTCTTTGGCCTCTTTTTTAGTTAGCCCTTCATAAATCCCAACAGACCTTTCAATAAAACATGAACTATTAATCATTTTACACTCATCTGGCTTAATAATTTCAGCTGTTCCCAGCGCGCGCTTAAGCGGAGATGAAATAATAAGATCAACTTTTAACTTTTTAATTTTTTCTGCTAATCTTTCTGCTTGTTGTCTGCCAACAGCATTTAAGGAAATATTAGTCCTGCCTAAATACCGGCCTTGTTCATTAAAATCAGTTTCTCCATGCCTCACAATATATATTATAGCCATAGTAAAAAATTAAATCTAAAATTTCTTAGTATCCCCGGGGGGATTGAATCTCCATCTATAATTTAGGAAACTCTTGTTTTACCCGCCTGCCTATGCCTGTGCCCCCGAAGGGAATCGAACCCCTATCCTATCCTTAGGAGGGATATGCTTTATCCATTAAGCGACGGGGGCATACGCACTGGCGGGCAAGGTCCATTAAACTACGGGAACAAAATTATAACGGGCAAATTAAACTACAATTACCAAGCACTGACTGACAGGTTCATTATCAGCCAAGAATTATTCTGCATAAAATAAAATGTAATGAAATCTTAATAATTTGGCTAACATTAAACAAAAAATGGTGTTACAAAATATTAATTAATTTCCATTGATAATTTATCCGCAGTATTCGCATGTTCTATACAAAAAAATAAAAACACCAAAACCAAACAGGCGTTTTATAATAATATAATACACTAATCTTTTTATTTTGGCAATCTTTTGACAATTTGCTAAATCCTGCTAAAATTATAATATCAAAACAAAGTATATAATGTGAAAAAAATGCAGTCTGCCACTGTTTAACTAAGAACTAATTTAACTAAGAACTAATTTAACTAATTTAACAACAATTATATGTTCAAAAAACATGATCAAGGAGAAAACTTTAAAAAAGTAGAAACAATTATTGGACCGTCTGTAAAAGTTAAAGGGGATTTTAACAGCCAGGGCAATATTATTGTTGAAGGAGTTGTGCAGGGGAATCTAAAAACCCAAGGGAGTTTGCTTGTCGGGAATAAGGCCAAAATTACCGCTGATGTTGAAGCCAAAGAAGCAAAAATTGGCGGCGAGGTTAAAGGCAATGTAAAAATTAAAGGTTATTTAGAACTAATTGCCACTGCTAAGGTTTTTGGCGATGTTGAGGCGGACAGTTTATCAGTTGAGCGCGGAGCAATTTTAAACGGCAAATGTACGATGATAAGCGAAGAGAAAGCTGGGCATGGTACTGAAGAAAAAGAAACTAAATAATACTAAACGCTTACTAATGCAAAGGTATTTATTGGTTTATTATCGCTTCACTGTTTATTAATTTATTGATTTCAAATTTTAAAATGACTCAATAAATTAATAAACCAATAAACTAATAAATTTTATAATGATTCATTCTGCGCTTTGCATTCTGCGTTTCTCAAGCATGCATATCTATATTTATGACTCCTACGTCAATCAAAAAAAATATGATAAAATTTTAGCGCGGATTGAAACCCGTATAACTGATCTTGGATTAAACGGCAAAATTTCCCGGCTTGGCTTAATGAAAAATATCCCGGATTTAGTGGAAAATGAACTTAAAAGAGGAGCTAAAACCATTATAGCTGTTGGCAATGATAAAACTGTTAATCAAGTAATAAACTCGCTTGCAGGCAGCCAAATACCATTGGGCATTATTCCTGTTGGCAAAGATAATAATTTAATCTCTGCCGCTTTAGGCATTGAACCGGAAGAAACGGCTTGCGACATTTTATCAGCCAGACGAATTATTAATTTGGATCTGGGCAAAGCTAATAACCAATACTTTTTAACCAATGCCGCCATTGATAATCAGAACACTATTATTGAAATGGATAAGAATTACTCCATTGAAATCATGGAACAAGGCCGGGTTAACATAATTAATTTAGCTACCAGCAATATGTATCTGCCAAAAAATGCTAAATTTGACCCGCAGGACGGTGTCTTGGAATTGTTTATCAGCACCAAGCAATCCAAGCATTTTCTTAAAAAAATAATCGGCCAATCAATTTTTCCTTTTGAAAAATTAACTATTATTAATAAGCGCAAGCCAGTGATTCTTGATGGAGTAATAAGAATTCCCGCGCCGGTTGAGATTACCGTTGCTGAACAGGTATTGAATGTTATTGTGGGGAAGGAGAGGAGTTTCTAAAACTCCCTATCATAAAGCTTTCTGATGAGAAATTTATAACTTAATTTTAACTAATTTAAAATAAAAAAACAGTGAGTTCGTATATCACAAATGTTATCAGAAATATTTTTTACCTTTTTTTGTCTAATTTAAATAAAGCATATGGACAAAACAACGAAAAATAATGAAAGTAGATGGGACAAATTGGTTCTCTTTGATGTGCCATGTGCGCGCCCAAAGGTTGATTTAACCCCCCAAAAAGCCAAGGATTGGTTGAACAAAGGTGGAATTCTTGGGGACTTAAAAAATAAAAAGGTGCTTTGTCTTGCCTCGGGTGGAGGTCAGCAGAGCATTGGATTCGCACTACTGGGAGCAAATGTCACCGTAACAGATTTCAGCAGTGAACAACTTAAGAAGGACAAAGCTGTATCAGAAAAATTTTCTGAAAATATCCGAATCATTAAATCAGACATGCGTGATCTATCAATGTTAGAAGATGGTGAGTTCGACATTGTATATCAGCCATATTCAATTAATTATATTCCTAAAACTAGCAAATCCTTCGACGAAATCTCACGGGTAATTAAGACTAACGGAATTTATCACTTAATGTTTCACAACCCATTTGTCCACGGTACTTGGAAAGATGGCTGCTGGGGCAGTCGGTGGAATAAAAGTGAGTTGTGGCATGGAAAGGGATACCCAATTTGGCAACCTTACAAAGATGGCTATGCAATAAAAACTAATGATCCAAATTGGAATTTTTCTGATAAAAAAGGAAAAGAAGTGAAAATAAAAAGTCCCCAAGAATTCAAACATACATTGTCAACGATACTGAACGGCTTAATTCAAAGGGGTTTTAAAATAATAAAATTTGATGAACACAGGGGAGAAGATTACGATAGTGATCCTGGAACATGGGATCATTATATTTCTTGTGCACCGCCTTGGCTCTACATTTGGGCAAAAAAGGAGGTTTAGAAAAAGATAAAAAATACATCCGACGGATCATCGGCAAACGTTATTGGAAACAGCCCGAAACTAAAAAATTAAAAAGTGATTTAATATAAATCGTAGCAACAATTTACTATTGACAC
>DAOWHZ010000069.1 GCA_030641105.1 bacterium
ACTCTTTTTATGTTTCGCTTGCCAGCCGGTATAATATAAGGCTGAGTTTCCAACTCATCACAAATTAAATTATAAAAATCTTCAAATTTCATTGCTTCTTTATATTCACCGACAAATCCAATCTCGCCATAATCCGGACAACTAATAACATCCATCTTTTTTAATCTTAGTAATTTTATTAAACTGATATTATTTCCTATTACGGGATGAGCGTCCAAAGGCAAGTGAAAGCCGCATAAATTAATGTCATTTTCTAATAGCAATTTCAACCTGTTTCTGACAACGCCTTTAATACATGGCGGCTTGCTTATTTGGCTGCCAAATATGCCATGGTGGACAATAATCATTTTTGCTTGTTTTTTTATGGCCCCTTTAATTAATTTTTCCGACAAGCTTACTCCTGTAATAATCTTACTCACTTTAAACGCGCCTTCAACCTGAAGACCATTAACACAATAGTCTTCAAAGTCTTTAACTTTAAGATAATCTTCGCAATATTTTACAATTTTATTTCTATCTATTTGCATATAATTTATATGATTTTTTTTATATTCATAATTAGCTATATTCGCGATTGATTAGCGATTCTAAAATTGTTTTAAAAATCTCAAATCCCCGCTATTAAATAATCTTATATCATCAATTCCATATTTCATCATAGCTAATCTGGTTAAGCCCAGCCCAAAAGCAAAGCCGGAATGTTCTTCTGGATTAATTCCTCCGTGCCTTAAAACATTTGGATGCACCATGCCGGCCGGCAATAACTCTAACCAGCCACTGTTCTTACAACTCGGGCATCCAGTGCCTCCGCAAATAGTGCATTTAATATCTAATTCTACTGCTGGCTCTACAAAAGGAAAATACCCGGGTCTGACTCGTACCTCCATTTCCCGCTTAAAAATCCCTGTTAGCAATTCTTTCATAACCGCAATCAAGTTATTAATTGAAATGTCCTTGTCCACCATTAACCCTTCCATCTGATCAAAAGTGTGTTCGTGGCAGGCATCAATTGCTTCAGACCTAAACACCCTGCCCGGCGCCACGCATCGCAAAGGAGCTCCATATTTCTGCATAGCTCTAACCTGCACCGGCGATGTATGCGTCCTCATCACAAGATCACTTCTCTCTTTATTCGGCTTGCCCTCCGAAGCTTTAGCGTAGGAGGGCGAAATATAAAACGTATCCTGCGTATCACGAGCCGGATGAAACTGGGGAAAATTCAAGGCTTCAAAATTATAATAATCACTTTCTAATTCCGGCCCATCCAAAACCATAAAACCTAATGAAATAAACAGATCTTCTAATTCATTTTGCACTTGAGTTATTGGATGAAGATGTCCTCTGGCTATTTTCTCTCCGGGAAGCGTGACATCAATTTTTTCCGGTTTTTTATCTGCGCCGCCTTCAACTATATTCCGTGCTTCCTTAAACTTACTTTGTAACTCTATTTTAATTTCATTAGCTAATTTACCAATACTCTTTTTATCTTCCGCTCTTAAATCAGCTATGCCGCGCAAAATTTTAGTCAGCTCTCCTTTGCGGCCCAGATACTTAACTTCTAATTCACACAAAGCAGTAGCATCTTTAACTTTCTCAAGACACTCTAATACTTCTTTTTTTAAATTGTTTAATTTGTTTTTCATATTTTCTCCCACAAATCTACAAATCAGCTACAAATTTACAAATATGAAATAACACGGGTAATAAACATTTGTAAATTTGTGAGGAGATTTGTTGATTTGTGGGGGCTGACTATGATTATCCTCTCTTACCATAACTTATCAGAAAAAATTCTAACATAGACAACCCAACAATCAATAATCCCAAATTTAACCATGTAAACAAATCTTTTGATAATAAAAATAAAACAACTACAATTAACAAGGCAAACAAAAATGATTGGCGAAACGCCTCTTTAACACTGTAAAAAGCTAATTCTCGCTTTAAGCCAACAAACCTAATTAAAAAACCAATAATAGCAGCCGAGCCAACTAAGGCTAAAAATAATGATAAATAAAACAGCAAAAAGCCAATCCAATTAGTAATTTCCGGATTAACTGTCCATAAAATAAAACCAAAAGCAATCCAGCAAATTAAGGTTGTGATAATCATTAAAATTAAATATGCTCGTAAAGTCATAAATTTTAGTTGATTAGTTGCTCGGCTAATCAGTTAAACAGTTAAACTGCCCTCTTTAAAAAACATAACACAAACTAATTAACTAATCAACTGATTAACTGATTAACTAACACGAAATTCGCAAATATCAAAAAAATCGCAGTACTTACAAAGTTTAGACGGCTTTGGAGGAAATTCGCCTTTTTTAATTTCCTCAATGGTGGCAATTGCTTTTTGTTTAACTTTTTCCAATTCATCCTGACTGCCTAAAAATTCTACTTCACTATTATTATCCAAATAATAAAAAGCCAAAGACTTAATTTCCTGCTTAAATAAATCTTGAACCGCTAATTGATAAATTAATAATTGTTCCTTTTCATTAAAACTTAACTTGTCTTTGGCTGTTCCGGTTTTATAATCTATAATTTTTAATTTACCTTCTTCCTCATCAATTCTGTCTATCATGCCACGGATAGTGTATAAATCCCCATTACTGTCCAGTTTAATATTAAAACCTTTTTCTAAAAAAATTGCATTAGGCCAATTATCTTTATGCTTTTCAAAAAACTCTTTTAAAATCTCTTTACCCTTCTTCTTGTAATCTTCCTTTTGCTTTTTATTTTCATACCAATTATCAATCCAGCTTTGCTTATATAAATTTAGAATTTCATCTAAACTTATTTTTACCTCTCCCTCTTCTCTCCCGCTGAGGCGGGATTGGGGGGCAAGATTAAGAAGCGAAATTTGTTCCAGTCCCTTTTTCTCTTGAATCAATTGAAACAATTTCTGTAAAGTAACATGCATGGTTTTACCGAATGAAAAAACAGCTTTGCCGCGCCTTGGCACTTTTAACACGTGGGCAAAACGATATTGGTACGGACAGTTGGAAAAAGCCGCTAATTGAGTATAAGAAAAATAACTCGGAATCTGTATCTCAATTTTTTCACCTTTTTTATCAAAACTGTTAAATTGGGTTTTAAAACCTGACTTAACTTTTTGGCTCCCCTCTCCTGCCCCAGGAGAGGAGCTGGGGGCGAGGTTACATTCTACAAGAAAACGCGACGGCTTCTTCTTGCGCGCTAAACCATAATCAGGCGCCCAAGAAAAATACAAGCCCTCTCTGGCGCGTGTCATAGCTACATAAAACAATCGCCGTTCCTCTTCCAGGTGAATATCCCCCTCTGGCAAAATTTCTTTTATTAAAGCGTCGGGAATTAAAATTTGCTCTTTGCGTTCAATTGTAGGAAAACGCTTGTCAACTAAATTAGCAATAAAAACATATTTAAATTCAAGTCCCTTGGCTCCATGCACTGTTAAAATTTTAATTGCTTCCGGCCCTGATTCAATATCAGGCGCCAAAGACCCTTGTTCTCCCGAATCAATCTCCATTGTTAATTCTTCCAAGAACGGCTTAACGGTTTTATCATCGCTTCCTGCCTCAAAAATTTGCATGCGCTTCATTAATTGATTAAGCAAGCTGGCAGATTCCCTGCTTTTTTGCTCCTCTTGTCCGGTTAGATATCGCAAATAACCGCTGTCAGTTAAAAACGCCATTACAATCTCGCTAACGCTTTTATCCCTGACTAAAGCAGTGTGTTTATTGATTAAATTTAAAACTTTATCAATTTTTACTTGCGCTTCTTTGCCCATTCTGCCGTTAGCGTCGCGAAGCACAGTATAAAGCGACCATGCTTTTTTATTGGCAACATAATTAAAATTTACCAATTCCTGATAAGAAAAATCAAAAACCGGCAAATTTAAAACCCGATACAAGGCCGGGCTTTCATGGTAATTGTCAAGCATTTTTAAATAAGCTATTACATCCATAATCACCGGCTTGGCGTATAATCCGCGCGATGCCAAATATTGATACGGCAGGCCGGCGATGTCAAGGGCATTGCAAAAATCCTTAGCGCTTTCATTGGCCCGCACTAATATGGCAAAATCATTCCATGTGGCTTTTTTGTCCTTAAGCTTGAGATCAGCAATCTTTTCCACTACTTGCCTAACCTCATCCTGTAAATCAATTCCTTGCATAACCTCAATTACGCCTTCACTATTTCCCTGCGCTATTAATTTTTTCTCCAATTTCATTTTTTCTTTATTATCTTTGGCAAATTGATATTCCAATCTATTTGGATTATTTAGTTGAATAAATTCATAGGATAAATCAAGAATATTCTGCGTATTCCGATAATTCTTAACTAAAACTGTTTTCTTGCTTTCAGGATAATCTTTTTTAAATTGCAGCACATTGCTCATTGATGCTCCTCTGAATCTAAAAATCGCTTGATCATCGTCACAAACAACAATTAAATTATTTCTCGGCGCTGCCAACATCTTAATTAACTCATACTGCGCCCAATTCGTATCCTGAAACTCATCTAACAAAATATATTTAAACTGCCGCTTATGTTTTTCTAAAATTGCCGGGCGTTCACGAAACAGCTTTAAACAATAATTAATTAAATCACCAAAATCCAAAGCATTATTATCTAACAGTAATTGCTGATAAACATGATAGGCGTTGGCAACCTCATTAATCCGCATTATTTCCTGCTCCGCAACCGTCTTGTCAAGCGCACCTTCTGAATTTACCAAACTTCTTACTTCTTCAGCCAGAGGCTGATCCGCCTCGGGCGGAAACTTCTTACTTCTAACTTTTGTTCCACTCAACATATTATCCAAATTTTCCTTCAGCTCTTCGGCATATTCCAGATATTGCGCTGGCGAAATATCTTCATCTTTAGCTCTTGAAAAATGTTTAATTAAAGCATGGATAAATTTAGCTGGATTGCCCATGGGCCGATAATAATCCAGGTCAAACTTGTCTAAATTCTTTTTAACCAAGGCCCATTGTTCAAATTCATTAAGTAGCTTAAAATCAGCCGGCAAACCGATTGCCAAGCCATGCTCTTTTAAAATTCGCTCGCCAAAACTGTGAAAAGTGGAAATCCATAAATCCAAATAGCCCATGGGCAATAATCTATCAACTCTTTCTTCCATTTCTCCAGACGCTTTTTCTGTAAAAGTCAAAGCTAAAATTTGGTCTGACTTAGCCCAGCCCTGTTCAATTATATAGGCAATCCGTTGGGTAATAACCGTGGTTTTGCCAGTACCAGCACCAGCTACAATTAACAAAGGACCGTCTTTATGAGTAACGGCCTTTAGTTGTTCTGGGTTAAGTTTTTCTAATAAATTATTATTCATAATGTTTTATACAAGGACCAAGCTGCTAAAACATGGCAATTAATTATTTCTCCATTTTTTATCATCACTTCAATTTCATTTTTAGTAAACCAAAAATTTTCAATATCCTCTTCTATATCTCCTTCTAAAAATTCTTCTTGCAAATCAGTGGCTAAATAAACATACATCTTAATATTTGAACGTCGATTGTTAATCAAATAATTACCAAGTAATATTAATTTATTTGCCTTATAATTTGTTTCTTCCATTAATTCACGGTTAGCTCCCTCCTCCATATTTTCTTTAAGGGATATACTGCCGCCTGGAAATTGAAACAGTATTTTGTTTGGTGGATATGAATATTCTTTTGATAATAATATTTTACTATCATCTCGTTTGCAAATAATAGTTGCCGCGCGCCTCCCACTGTCTTTATATTTAAGATAAGTGGTTTTTATTCCATTTGGCAACATTACCTCATCTTCAATTAAAGTCAAACGAGGATGATTAAAAATTTCTTTTGACGATAAAGTCTTCCACATAAAAACAAAAAATAAAATCACAATTTTAAAATTTTCTCAAACTTCCCCTTTTCCCTAAACGGTCCAATCATTGCCAAATTCAATCCCTTATTTACAAAAATATTTTGAGCCACTCTTTGAATATCTCGCGCAGTTACTTTATTAATCGCTTTTAATAATTCTTCCGGGGTTAAAATTTTCTTCCGAAGCACAAACGAACGCCCGTACCAATTCGCCACATTATCAGACGCTTCCAGTTGAATAGCTATTTTGCCGCTGATTAAACTTTTTATTTTTACCAACTCTTTATTGTCAACTAAATGTGTGGTTAATTTTTTATATTCTGCTAAAATTATTTTTACGGCTTGGTCCAATTTATCTATTGGCACACCGGCCTGCGTGGTCAAATACCCTGTGTCAGTATAAAATTCGGACTGCGTCCTAACATAATAAGCCAAACCATGACGCTCGCGCAATTGGATAAAAAGCCGCGAGCTCATTGACCCGCCTAAAAGAATAGAAAAAATTTTTAAAATAAATTCGTCTTGATGTCCAATTGGAAAAGTGCGTACTCCCAGTGATAATTGGGCTTGATCGGTTTTTTTGTAATGCAGTTTTACTTGCGGCTTGGTTTGTTTTTCTTTAACTGGCTGCTTGTCTTGAAAATCAGAGGTTTGCAATTTGGAAAAATATTTATCAGTCATCTCGCGTAGGAACGCACTATGGCGCGTTCCTACGCCAAGATTTCCTGCCACGCAAACAAAAACATTCTGCGCCCCGTATTGCGAAGTTAAATAATCAATAAAATCATTGCGTTTGAGTCCTAAAATATTTTCCTTTGTGCCAATAGTATCCCAGCCAGCCGGCTGATTGCCATAAAGCAATTCTTCAAACAAATCTTCAATATACATTATTGGATTATCCCTGCACATATTAAGCTCTTCAATAATTACGCCTTTTTCCCGCTCTATTTCTTTTTGCTCAAATTTAGAATTAATCAGCATATCGCTAACCACATCCAAGGCCAGTTCAATCTGGCTAGATTCAACTTTTACCCAATAGCCGGTATATTCTTTGCCTGTAAAAGCATTATATTCGCCGCCCACCTTATCCAGCTCTGAAGCAATCGCCAAAACATTAGGACGCTTTTTAGTGCCTTTAAAAAACATATGCTCCAGAAAATGGGAGATGCCATTATTGTTTTTATTTTCATATTTAGACCCGGTTCCCACCATAACTAAAATCGTGGCAGTCAGGGTGCCACGCATAGGGATGGTTATCAGTCGTAATTTATTAGATAAAGTCTGTAGTTTATACATAGTTATTCTAAAATATTGTAGATATTAAATCCCAAATCTCAAGCACCAAATAACAAACAAATTACAAATTTCAATTTAACAAATTTTGTTTGTCATTCCTGCGAAAGCAGGAATCCAGAGTTTAGCGCTAACCACTGAATTCCGTCCCGCCGATGCGGGATGCGGAACGACAAAAAGTGTTTTTTGGAATTTTGGTCATTGGGATTTGTTTGTTATTTGTAATTTGAGATTTGGGATTTATTTTTGTATACAACTATTAACTACTTTACAAATTTTCCGTGAAATAATTAATAAGTTCCCC
>DAOWHZ010000019.1 GCA_030641105.1 bacterium
AGGGATTGGAAAAGGAGATAAAAAAATTATGCCCCAACATTAAAAACATTAAACAAATTAAAACATCCTTACAAACTTAAGGATGTAAGGATGTAAGAATATTTTAAAAGCAGGGCAGATAATCCTTAAATAATTTATGAAAAAAGATATTATTCAAAAAATTGATTTACTTGATACATTTATTTTTGCAGATATATTTGACAAAAAAAAATTATAATTAAGATTATTAAGTGTTAGAGCCGCCAATATAATATGGAGAAAAAAAGAATTCATCTTTTAATTTCAGGCAGGGTCCAAGGAGTTTTTTTCCGAATCCAGACCAAAGAAAAAGCCAGAGAGCTTGGGCTTACTGGCTGGATTTGCAATTTAGCCGATGGCAGGGTGGAAGCTGTTATTGAAGGTAATAAAGAGAAAGTGGAAGAAATAACGGATTGGGCTCGGAGCGGACCAGTTTTAGCTAAAATAGAAAAAATAAAGATGAAAGAAGAAGAATATCAGGGAGAATTTAAAAATTTTGAAATTAGATATTAAAAAAGGAGATGTTTAGTAAAAAGATCAGTAATTAAAATTCCAGCTTTGTATTTTAAGGTTGCTTCAGTATTAAAACAAAATTTTAGAGTTTTCAAAGTCGCGAAAGTATAAAATTATTGGCGTGCCGTTTTATAATAGCGAAAGCGAAAACGAGTTTAAAGAAAAATTATTTGAAAGTGTTAAATAGTTAAATATTGAGACATGACGAAAAAACAAAATCCGAAAGAGATTGTGGCGTTATGAATAAAAGCATTTAAGAACATTCTTACAAACTTAAGTTTGTAAGAATGTAATTATATTTTAAAAGTTGGGCGTTGGTTTTAAAAATAACAAAGTAATAAAAATATATTTGATAGTTCGTAAGTTTTTCTTTTAAGAGAGTAAAATTATTGCGCGATTTTTAATTTTAGATTATAATGTAAATATAAATAATAAAATTATGGATCAAGAACAAGAAACAAATAATCATTCAGCAAAGTTTGCTTTTCTCTACATGCTGTCTTTAGTGGCGCTGGTGCTGACTAGTTTGTCTACAGGGATGGTTGTTTTCCAAATTATTAATAAGTATATTTCAGATCCGATTGGTAGGTTTGGAGAAAGTTTTTCCTCAGACGCGTTAAGGTTTGCTATTGCTACATTGATTGTGGCTGTCCCGCTTTTTTTTCTGACCAGCAGGCAGATTTATAAGGATCTTTTTAAAGGTGTTTTAGCTAAAGATTCAGGCGTGCGCAAGTGGCTGACCTATTTCATCTTATTAGTTTCTTCGGTTATTATTCTTGGTTGGTTTATTGGCTTGATTAACAATTATTTAGGAGGCGAGTTAACCATTAAATTTGTTCTAAAAGCTATCACTGCCATGGGCATTTCAATAATTGTCTTTACATTTTATCTTCATGATATCCGGCGGGATAAAGTTGTCGGCCAAAAAGATAATGTGATCAAAATGTATTTTTACGGCTCGCTAATAATTATTATCGCGGTTTTTATATCGGCTTTACTAATTGTTGAATCACCCCAGCAGGCGCGTGATCGGAAATTAGATAACGCGGTATTAGAGGATTTTAATAGTATTTCCAATGGATTAAATAATTATTACAGCGAGAATCAGAAACTGCCAGCCACCCTGGAAGAATTAAAGTCTGAAGTATTGTTTGTGGCTGAAGAAAATCTTAAAGATCCAGAAACTGGCCAGGCATATAAGTATGAGGTAATTGGAGATAAAAAATATCAACTTTGCGCAATATTCAGGACTTCAAATGTGGATAACCAGGATGTTAGCAACAGGTTTTATAACGAAAAATGGCCGCATAAAGCAGGCACGCAGTGTATTGATCAAAATATAGAAAAAGACATAATACGAGAAGAATATAGAATAGATTAAATTTATTGACGCGTTATTTAGGGTCTGCTGACAAAAGTGTTCTTATCAGCAGACCCTATTTTGTATAAAAAGATTTTAGATCTATTTTTTTTAATTAAAACATCCTTACAAACTTAAGTTTGTAAGGATGTTATGTTATAATAAAGTTAATATTATAAATAATATAAATATATACAAATATGGACAAATTTAAAACAGCAAAACAAATGGAGCGGCATTTGAAAGGAATTTCTAATCATTATCGCATTGAGATATTACTCCTTATAGCCACGCGCGAAAAAATAACATTGGAAGACATTATAAACGAAATTGGCGCGAATAAAAAAACACTTGGTGAACATGTTAGGAGGCTTTATCTTGCGGGGCTTGTTAATAAAAAATATCGCGGGAAATTTGTAGAACATTCGCTTTCTCCATATGGAAAGAAATTTGTTCGTTTTTTAAAATCTTTTCAACTCGCATAAAATAATTACATTCTTACAAACTTAAGTTTGTAAGAATGTAATTATATTTTAAAAGCGGGGTAGGTAATCCTTAAATAATTTATGAGCCAATACTATAATCCACAACGAACTAAAAATTTATACAATCCTGATTCAAAAGAGCCCTTTAAGCTATCCCGCTCAAAGATAGATCTGTTTTTAAATTGCCCAAGATGTTTTTATTATGACCGTAGGCTGGGTGTAGGCCGTCCGCCGGGATTTCCGTTTGCTTTAAATTCGGCGGTCGATGCTTTATTAAAAAAAGAATTTGATTTGCATAGAGTAAAAAATAAAAAACATCCTATTCAAGAAAAATATGGCATTGACGCAAAACCTGTTTCGCATGATGATTTAGATAAATGGCGGCATAATTTTACCGGCATTCAACATTTACACGAGCCAACTAATTTATTAATCTTCGGAGCGATTGATGATCTCTGGCAAAATTCCAAAGGCGAATATATCGTCGTGGATTATAAAGCCACTAGCAAAAATGAAAAGATAGAGGCGCTTGATAAGGACTGGCAGGACGGCTATAAAAGGCAAATGGAAATTTATCAATGGCTCTTGCGCCAGAATGGCTATAATGTTTCAGACATTGGCTATTTTGTGTATTGCAACGGCAAAAAAGACAAAAAAGCGTTTGACGCCAAACTGGAATTTGATATCACCCTTATCCCCTATCAAGGCAATGACAGCTGGATCGAAAAAACTATAACTAAAGCCCATCAATGCCTAAACAGCGACACCATTCCTGAAGCCAATCTCAACTGCGATTACTGTGCTTACATTAAAGCGGTTGGAAAAGCGGGGCTTTGCTAAAATACATCTCAATATGAAAACATCTTACTCCGCTCTTAATACCTACCTGACCTGTCCCTTGAAATATAAATTTCAGGAAATTGACAGGATTAGGGTCTCCCCTTCCAAGGAGGCCGTTTTTGGCACCATTATTCATAGCGCCTTAAAGTTTCTTCACGAGCCCAAACCGGTGCCGCCGACC
>DAOWHZ010000071.1 GCA_030641105.1 bacterium
CCTCCCTCGCCACCTCCCGATCATCCCACTTAATCTTCTTGCCGTCAGCCACGCAAATCGCTTGCTCGCTTCCTTTGCCGGTTATTAGCACAATATCATTTTCTTTTGCCAAAGACAAAGCTTTTTTAATTGCCTTGCGGCGATCCAATATTTTAAACAGATCATGGTTAATTTTCTTTCCAGCATGTTCAGCGCCAACAGCCACTTGATCAATAATAATTTGCGGATCATCATCATACGGATCTTCGTTTGTGACAATAACATAATCCGCTTTTTCTCCAACCAGCTTGCCGAGCTTTGGCCTGCGGGCAACATCACGTCCGCCTCCGGCAGAACCCAAAACATGAATTACTTTATTATGTGGTATCAGCTCTATTGTTTCATACAGCTTAGCAACCGCCTTTGGCTCAAAAGCATAATCAACAATAACAGTAAAATTTATTCCTTTTTCTCCCTCTCCTTTAATAGGAGAGGGCTGCTTGTCCGCCGAAACATCAGTGAAGGCGGAGGGTGAGGTAATTCTCTCAAACCTGCCAGCCACACCCTTAACCTTTTCCAACCCTTTCTTAATCTGTGTCATCTCCAGCCCCTGCGACAACCCGACACAAACCCCGGTCATAGCATTAGCAATATTAAATTCTCCCAACAGCTGCAAATTAATTTCCGCGCCATTCACAACAAAACTCGTACCATTGCTATTAACATCTACATTGCTATACTTAACTATGTTATTCTCATTCGTTAAATTCGTTTTATATTCGTTATTATTCGTGTATGCGAGCTTTAGCTCGCTCTTAAACCCTAAAAAATAATCAGCATTCTCATCATCGCCATTTACAATAATCACTTTTTTAACTCTATTTAAATCTATTTTTTTAATGCCGGTATCTGACTTGCCAATATTTTTTTTGTCATCAACATACTTTGTCTTGCAATTTTTTAAATGGGCAAACAATTTTCCTTTAGCTTGCTTATAATTTTCAAAACTGCCGTGCGAATCAATGTGTTCTTCATAAAGCCCGGTAAAAATTAGAATGTCATAATTAATAAAGCGATGGCGATACTGGACAATACCTTCAGAGGTTGTTTCAACAATAGCGTACTGGCATTTATTTTTAACCATCTGCCGCAAAATTTTCTGAGTAAAAAATCTGCCAATCATTGTCATTTTCTTATCATTCAGCCATTCTTTTTCTCCATTACTAAACATAGCGGTTGAGGTATAGCCGACTTTATAACCGGCGTTTTCCAACATCTTAGCAATTAAATAAACACTGGTAGTTTTGCCGGTCGTGCCGGTTACGCCAATAACAATTAATTTTTCACTTGGAACGCGATACCAAACAGCAGAAAACCAGCTTAAAAAAAAATGATAAGCCGGCTGAAGGGCCTTGAATAATTTTTTGGGTATACATTTTTTTATTATATTTAAAAATTTGTCCATAAAAATTACCCACAAATCTACAAATCCTTTACGAATTCACAAATAACGTTTTCTTGTCATTTCGAGCCCGCAGGCGAGAAATCCCTTAACTTTTCAAAATTCACGGATAAGGGATTTCTCTCTCCGCTCCGCTTCGTTCGAAATGACAAATATTAGTATTTGTAAATTCGTAAAGGATTTGTAGATTCGTGGGAGTTTAAAATGTTCTTCTCACTTTCCTTACCATCTTATAAACACTGTACCAATTTTTGTCAAATATCAAATCAAAAGTTCCCGGGTAATTTATTGTTCTGCTACCCTGCCTCGCCGAATCAAGGCGGGCAAAGCCATTTTTAAATCTGGTTACGCCAGGCCATTTTTTCTCGTCAATGCCGTAAAAATCATAATATTTATAACCTAATTCTTTTGCTGATTTTATACAATGCCATTGCAATAAATGCGGCGCCATAACCTCGCGATGTTCATTTGCAGACGCGCCATGCATATAAGTTGCTGTGTTGCCAAAAAAAGAAACAACAACAGCGCTGATTATTTTTTTTCTATATTGGGCAAAAAATAATTTAATAAAATCCTTATCAAGCTTCAGCATTTCTTCATAATAATTAATGCCATGAGTCCTAAAACTGTCGCGATCACTGGTTTCACTCATTAATTTCCAAAATTTATCAAAATCAGACGCAAAATTTCGCGCTTCTACAATTTTAACTCCCTTTTTTTCTGCCAATTTTATATTGTATCTGGTTTTTTGGTGCATATCTTTTAAAAGCTCACTTTCTGATTTTGATAAATCCAATATTAAAGTTTGGCTTGGCTGAACATCAAGGGTTTGCTGTATTGTAAAATCAATTTCCGGCAGTTTAAAAGTCGGATCAAACCTAAAAAACATCACACCCTCATTCTTCGCCAAATTTTCAATCTCTTCAAATAAAACTTCTAGCTGTCTGGTGTCTGGTTGTCTAGTTATCTGCCCGATAGGGCCCCGCGGGCAATAAAAATAAAACTTTCCCATTGGCAGAATTTTTTTAATAATAGTAGCCACCGCAACTAATTCACCATTATCTTCCACTCCCAATCTAAAAACCTTGCCGCTAACTATTTCATGAAATTCTCCCCATTGCCAGCTTTGCAAAAACTGGCTGCGCTTTTGTAAGCCAACAAAATTATTAAGTTGTTCTTTGTTGGTTATGTTGATTATTTGCATATTTCCCTTTCTACCGACTTTTAAGTCGGGCTCAAGAGGCTTTAGCCTCTTTTAAAATTTAAATTTGACAAAATATATAAATATGCTATTATTAATTTATAGTACTTGTGGGCGCAAGCCCCGTTCAGCCAAGGAATTCCTAAGCTGAAAAACAAGTACTAAGCAAAAAGCGGCTTTTAGGAGCTGTTTTTTGTTTATTCATCTTCTATCCCTGTTTTATACAACCTTTGATTGTTTAAATTGCCATAGGGCATAACGCTCCAAAAAATAATATTTCCATTGCCAACTTTGCGTAAAATAACCTTAATTTTTATATTATTTTTTCCTGTTTTTGCGCTACAAATCGCTATAAAAGCCCAATATGCAACATTTTTACTTCCTGGCTTTTTTCTATTTTTAATAAAATCACTCCTATATTCCTGTATTGTTCCAGATTTTTTTATAACATTAATTGCCAATGGCAAAAGATTAAATTTTAACAATTGTTCTTTCTGCGGACGCTCTCTTCTGGATGAATACCTAAGATGGTGGAATCCATTGGAGTTAAAAAATATCTTTTGATGAAAATACGGGCAAAATACAACTTTTGTATTATTAAAAATTTCCCTTGCCAACTTTTTCTGCTTCTTGAAAAAATTTTTAAAATTACTCATTTTTTACAATTATATTTAAAATTATTAGCCAATTTAATTTGACAAATATTAAAATCATGTTAATATAATATTAGAGAAGCTGAAATTGATTTTCAGCAAACTGACCTTTTTAAAACGGCGAAACAGCCCATTAGGGCAAGCTGTGTCCTGTTTGGGCAACTGAAAGGAGGTGGAAAAAGCAATTTTTAAAACCGCAAGACAGAAACAGTAATTCAAAACCAAAAACGGAGGTAAAAATTATGATTGCGACAAATGCGACGACCAAGGCGTCAGCAAAGGATGCAAGGATTAATACTGCAATGACAATGGCTGCGATGGCTGCAACTCCAGGTACCCAGCAATCAGCCGGTCAAATACATGGGTGAGGCCTACTCTGAAAGGCCTCTCTGATTAAACAGGGACTTAATTGTCCTCCCTGAAAAAAAATTTAATCTCAGAGGCAATTGGCCTATGCTATATATCTTTTAGAACAATAAAAAGGTATATACGCATAGGCCTCTTTTTTTAAATGTCAA
>DAOWHZ010000045.1 GCA_030641105.1 bacterium
CGGCCGCTCCCAATATTTTATAAAGCCATAATCGCGCTGCTGTCAGGGCTTGAATTAATTGCAAAAATTTAATAATAATTAAGCCATATAATAAATACATTACAAAAACCGATGTCACAAAAGCCAAGCCGGCTAAAATTATGTTTTTGCGATTATGCGGATTGTAAGCTATGATAGCGGTTAACATTAAAATCAGCACGGCTAAAGCGCAAGGATTTACCGCGTCAACTACAGCTAAAGAAATAATTTTAGCCCAAGTAGGATCAAATTTAATATCAGTTATATTATTTTGACTGGCTTGACTGTTGCCAGCACCACCAATGCTGTCTGTTAATACCCCATCGCCATTCCACTGAAAAGTCCAGCCAGCCAAATTAATAGCATGTTCAAATTCCACTTTGCTTCCAGACAACATAACCGGTTGCGGCTTAGTTATACTGTATTTCTGGTTATTTAAAACTGTTTTAATATCATCTTGTAAAAGCAAGCTTTTTAATACCTGATTATTAAATACTTGATCAGAATTTTTAATTAGGATTTTATTATTAATCCAAATTTTAGGCATGCTTGGCAATTGGTTAAAATCCAAATCAGCAAAATTAACAGGACCATCCAGTAAAGCGCATTGATTATTTTTAACAGTGGATAATTTACTTTCAATATTTTTTAAAATTGGCGAGTCTCCGGTTAAAATATCATTATGAGAATCAGAAAAACAAATTAATGGTATGCCCTTGCAAGGCGTAGGCCCAAACGGCCGGCAAATTGGCAAATCGTAATTTTCACAGCATTGGTTAAACAAAACAGCATTATTCCTTTGTTGATAAATTTCGTATTCAATCACTACAAAATTTTCATATTCTTGCGGCAACTGTTTTAAAACCACTGGATCAGTATTGGCGCAATGAGAACAACCAACACCAGTAAAATAAACAGCATAGGTTATTTCGTCTTCGCTAATTGACGCTATGCTGGCATAAGGGCTTAAAACAAAAACACAAAAACACAAAAATACAAAAATAAAATTTGTCCTGCGTTTTAGTATAGAAATTAAAAATTTGCTTGTAAAATTGGATTTTAACATAATTTTTATTAGACGACAGACAGCAGACGGCAATCCTGAGGATTAGAAATTCTGTCATCTGTCATCTAATAATATAATAACATTTATTATAACATTTTCCAATATGTGTATTAGCCCAACGCATTTAATAGATGACTGTTTTTCCCAAATTGCTAAAAAATAAAAGGGCATTTCGCAAAAGGAAATGCCCTTGAAAATATTTATGATTGGGAAGCTATACAAACAGCGATGTAACCGAATCACCTTTGTAGCTTCGGATTATCGCTTCCCCAATAAGATCCGCGACTGATAGGACTTTTATTTTATTACATGCTTTAGCCTTGCTGTTTAATGGGATCGTATCGGTCACAATAAGGCTTTTTAAAGCCGAATCAGTAATTCGGCCAATTGCCGAACCGGATAGCACGGGATGCGAACAGCAGGCGTGAACCTCTTTCGCGCCGTTTTTTATAATGGCGTCTGCGGCTTCGGTTAAGGTTCCTGAGGTGTCAACCATATCGTCGAGAATAACTGCAGTCTTTTTAGCGACATCTCCTATTACCGCCATAGCTTTGGCTTTATTAGGGATATCTCTGCGCTTGTCAATTACAGCAAAATCCGTATGCAGTTTTTTTGCAAAACTCCTTGTTCTTGCAACTCCACCGGCATCTGGAGAAACCATTATCAGATCATTTTGAAAATTGGTTTTTATATAGTCAAGAATAACTGGTTGAGCAAAAAGATTGTCCACTGGAATATTGAAAAATCCCTGAATCTGTACAGCATGTAAATCCATTGTAATTACCCTGTTTGCGCCGGCAACCGTTAAAATATCGGCAACAAGTTTGGCGCTGATAGGAACGCGGGGAGCCACCTTTTTGTCCTGCCTGGCGTAGCCGTAATAAGGTATTACCGCTGTTATCCTGCTTGCCGAAGAACGTTTAAAGGCATCTATCATAAGAATCAGCTCAACAAGGTTATCGTTTACAGGCGAACATGTTGACTGAATTAGAAAGACATCCCTTGATCTTACATTTTCGTCAACTTCAATCTGTATCTCTCCATCGCTGAATTTGCCTACCTTGGCTTTGCCAAGCGGAACATTAAGATAATCACATATTTTCTTTGCAAGAACAGGGTTTGAATTGCCAGTAAAAATTATAAGATCGTTCATTAGTTTCCTCCTTTCATTAAAAGTTATGTTATTTTTTATAAAGGGCAAAAATACCCCTCCTTTTAATCTACTATCTTAAAATTACTACTTTAAATTTTTTATGTCAAATAAAAACACGAAATAAACGAAATAAACACACAAAAAGAACGAATAGTAACAAAAAAACAAATTAAGTTTAAATATATAGTGTATTATCATTCGTTATATTCGTATTTTTTCGTTTAATTCGTGTGTTCACTTCGTGTGTTTAACCATATAACTATCTTTCAACCGATAACCTAATTTTTTGTAATAACCACGCACGCCCACGCCTGAAATCACGGCTATTTTTTTAAATCCATTTTCCAGCGCAATTTTTTCCGCTTCAGCCATTAATTTTTTGCCCAAGCCGGCATGCTGAATTTTTTTATTCTTGCCAACCGGCACCAATTCGCCATAAATATGAAGCTCGCGAATTAGGGCTGCACTTTGTAAGCGCGTAGACACTAAGTGTCCTATAGGATACTTAGTGTCTTGTGGCAATCGCAATCTGCAAAATCCATAAAGAAATTTTTTGTTCTTACTTTCATAACTAATAAAATATTCTTTTCCGCCAGAAGCATTATATTGTATTTTGCGCAGTGTCGGACGAGTTGAACGAGGCAGTGCCTCGTTCCTACATTCCCGGCATCTAATGCATCTGCATTCAACGCCCTCGTCTTTCATAATTTGCCGCAAATTTGTAATCATGTTGCCAGCCATAATTGATTCACTGGGAATATCACGGATTAATCTGATTATCCGCACATAAGTAGGAACTATTTTTTTACAATCAATAATCAGTTTGCGCAACACTTTATCACTATATGGTTTGTATTTTTCCTGTTTCCACCATTTGTAAATTAAACTACCGCGAGTGACAATAGTTGGATAAAATTTAATTTGGTCTGGTTGAAATTTTTCATCGCTGAAAAGCTGTTTAAACATTTTTAAATCTTTGGCAGGAGTTGAACCGGGAAGTCCGGGCATTATGTGGTATGTAACTTTTAAGCCATAATTTTTAAGCAGTTTTGTTGCCTGCGCAATTTCAGCAACGCCGTGTCCCCGCTTGTTTAGTTTTAAAATTTTATCATCAATTTGTTGCACCCCAATTTCCACGCGAGTGCATCCCAGCTCCCGCATCTCCAAAATTTCTTTTTTATCAATATAATCCGGCCGTGTTTCCAGTGTAACACCAACAATTTTATATTTCGTTTTTTCATTTTTCTTTTGTTCTTTAGATAGCTGCCTTTTTAATTTATTTATTTGAGGTTTGAAATTTGTGATTTGAAATTTGTTTGAAATTTGTGATTTGAGATTTGGAATTTTATTTTTAAACTCATTCGCCGCCTTAAAACAACGCATAATATACCAATATTTATACTTCTCCGGCAAAACAGACCAAGTTCCCCCAATCACAATTAATTCAATCTTAGTCGGCTCATGCCCATTAGCTTCTAAGGCGCGCAAACGCATTTGCACCTGTTTGTATGGATCATAGCCACAGCGGATAGCCCGCATCACGGCCGGCTCATTGGAAAGATAGCTTTGCGGCACATTTTTTTCAGTCGGGCAATAAGCGCATTTTCCCGGGCAGGGATAGGGCTTGGTTAAAACAGCAACCGGCGCGATGCCGGACATTGTGCGAATCGCGCGTTTGCGCAATAATCTGCGTAGGAACAGGGCATGCCCTGTTCCTACGGAATTTAATTCTTTTAAGATATCCGAGTTCCGCAAAATTCCAATTTTATATTTCTTGGCAATTTTTCTTTTAGCCAGCATTAAATCATTACGGGATTTTATATTTAATTTTAGCAGTTCGCTTATGGCTTTTTTCATGATTTTTTGTTAAAATATTAGTATAAATATTTTATATGTATTTTGTGGAAAATACAAGGTGGTAATGCGGTAATAAATAGTTTTGTATCAAAACGAGTTAGACAAAATAATAAAAATTTATGGAAAATAATATTGAAAACTTAAATTTAGGTGGTGTTCCTGAAAAATTTAAAGAAGAAGGAGTTTATGTGCATTACAAAGAAAAAGTACAAGTTGGAGATATGGTTGAAGCGATTAAAAACGTAATGGATGGCGAAATACCCAAAGGCACAAAAGCCAAAATTTTAGATATTATTATTGAACCAAATCCAAATGTAAGAGGATTTTTAAAAAGAATAAAACTCGAAGGATTTAAAGGAGAATATAACCCGAAACGTTTTAAAAAAATTGATTAATAAAATGTAACAGAATAATTATATAGCATTATTGTTCTACAAAGAAATAATTTAAAACAATTTTAACTATAAAAATTTATGTCAAAGTCAAAATTTTTAATCATCGCCTGCTTTGCACTTTTACTTGCTGTTCCAGCAACAGCCAAAGCATTTGCAGTAAAAACCGGAGATTCAATTTATGTAGCTAAAGACCAAACCATTGAAGGCAATCTTTATGCCGCGGGCTCAAATATTACGGTTGACGGAACAGTAACAGGAGATGTTATTTGCGCCGGGCAGATAATAAATATTAATGGCGCGGTTGAAGGCGATGTTATTTGCGCCGGGCAATCAGTGAACATTAATGGCGCGATTAACGGCAGTGTCCGCGCTGCTGGAAATTCTATTAATATCAATGGCCAAATAGCCCGCAACGTAATGGCTTTTGGCGCCGCGGTTAATTTAGGGACAGAAGCAAGCGTGGGCTGGGATATGCTGATTGGCGCGGCAACAGGAGAAATTAGAGGCAAGGTCGGCCGTGATCTATATGGCGGAGTTGCCAGCGCGACTATTGCCGGTGAAATTGGCAAAGATGTTCGCTTAAGAATAGATAATCAGAAATCTGACAAAAGCGGTCTAATAATTATGGACGAAGCGATCATTGGTGGCAATATAATTTATACAGACAAAGCTGAAGCGTTTATTGCCAGTGGTGCTGTGATTGCCGGAGAAATCACTCATAATCTGCCAAAAGTCAGGAAAGACAAAACAATTACATCCTGGGGCTGGGGTAGATTATATTCTATTTTTTCAGCTTTGGTGGTTGGTTTAGTGTTAATCAGTTTGTGGCATAAGCAGATTAAAAAATTAACTGACAAAATGTTAGACAAAGTTGGCGCTTCCATTGGCTGGGGTGTGATA